>NZ_DGRF01000074.1:0-74910 GCF_002390995.1 Clostridium sp. UBA4395 | reverse complement strand
ACAGACTTTTTTTCACAGGCTCAGCTAATATCAGGAATAAGGTTTATCTAGTTAACTTTTTTATTATATCTTCTAGATTTGGATACATATTTAAAAGGTCTCTTCTCTCAAATAATTCAAAATCATCAAAAGTAAAGGCAGGTGCTACCATACATCCAACTAAAGCAAATCCATCATTATTCATAGAAGAACCAAATATATACCCCTTAGGAACTAAAACTTGTGGAACCTCTCCTTTTTCTACATCTAATCCTAATTGCTTAGTTATAAGCTCACCCTCTGGTGTGATCATATATATAGTCAGAGGTTGCCCATCGTGGTAATACCACATTTCATCAGAAGTTAATCTGTGAAAATGAGACACATCTCCTGTTTCAAGCAAGAAATATATGCTACTAAATAATTTTTTATCTTCTCTAAAGAAATCTTCTGATAGTACTGATTGTTTGAAGTATCCTCCTTCTACATGGGGTGTCATGTCTAATCTTTCTATATAATATTGTGCTGGTTTCATGCTGTACCTCCTAAGTATAATAAATCTATTATACCAAAAACTTAATGATTTGTTGGAGCAATATAAATTAATTATAGCATTATTGATGGAATTCCTTAGTATATAATCAATTTAGAAAAATGTAAGAATTCATTAAGAATTTGAAATAAATATATTAAAATTTAATTAGTAATATAAAAGTATGGAGGGATGATGATGTGGAAAAAGAAAATTAAACAAAAAAAATTACAATTAATTTTAATAGCAATTATTTTAATGGTATCTTCATCTATATTTGCACTATCTACGAGCTTTACAAGTACAGTTTCAAAATATACTAATGATTATTATGAAGGAGAAAATATAAAGGATATTGTAGTTCAGACATATAATGAGGGTGTTATTTCAAAAGTTGAAAGTTTTATTATGGAAGAAGAAACTAATGAAAAAGATATTAGAAAAACAAAGGGTTTAACAGTAGATAGACAAGTATTTTTAGGGGATGAAAACCTTGATTTGGGAATGGCAAATTTAATAATTTATGAAGGGATGAAAGCTCATCCATGGGATGTAGTTATAACAGAAGGAGAAAAAGTAACGACTCCAAGTAAAGGTACTATTTGGGTTTCAAATCTTTTAGCTGATTCTAAGAATTTAAAAATAGGAGATAAGTTAAAGATAAAAGATGGTGATGAATACAAATATTTAACTATATCAGCTTTAGTAAACGATTCAGTAGTTCCAAGTTCTGTTGTGGGCTATAATAATTTATATATAAGTAGTAATGATTATGATGACTTTAATGAACCTATTAAATCTGAATATATTGGTTATGATTCATCTAAAGAAGGAAACGATGCAACATCTGAATTAATTTCTTATATAGGTGATTCAATTGATGGAGTTATATATGATAAGTGGATTACAATATTTGCAGCAAATGCTGGAAGTCAAATTACAAGCGCAGTTGGATTAAGTACAGCTATATTAATATTTATTGTATCTATTGTAATAATAAGGTTCGTATTATGGAACAACATTTTAAAGGAGTATAAATCTATAGGCGTATATAAATCATTGGGATTTACCTCAAACCAGATACGTAATATATATTTAAAAAGTTTTGGAATAGTGGGAATCATTGCAATAACAGCTGGAAGTTTCTTTAGTATTTGGTATATTAATTATTTAGTAAAGATATCTATTAAATATATTGGAATATATGAAGGTGGCATAAGTAATTTTAACTTTATATTTTTAACAATAATATTAATGAGTTTTGTTTTAATATCTAATATTTATCTTTTACTTAGAAGAATAAATAAAATAAAGCCTGTTGAGGCATTTAGAATAGGAGTGACTTCATCTAAAGAGAAATTTAAGAAGTCAATTATTAAAGATGCTTCATCACCACTGTCCATGGCTATAAATGATATTTTTAAATATAAAAAGCAAAATCTAATTATAGGAACAGTATTATCCCTTGTAATATACCTTTCAGTATTTTTAGTTAGTGTAAATTACTCAATGATTAATATGAAAGATAATGCATGGAATATGTTTGGATTACTTCAGGGAGATGTTACCTTAGACTTTCCAAGTGGAGAGGAGTCATATGATAAGGCTTTAGAAGAAATTAAGAGTGATCCGAGGGTCTTAGGAGTAAGAGAGTGCTCATTTGATGTAGGAAAGATCGCTTATTTAGATGTATCAAGATACAATATAAAAAATGCACAAGTTGTTACTTATTTATATGATAACTATGATAATAATTATGGGTTTAATGTATCGATTAAAGAGGGGAGAAATCCTAAAAATAAAAATGAAATTGCATTGTCACAACAAATGCTAAAAGATGCAAATTTAGATATTGGTGATTATATAGATATTAAAATATTAGGAGAAGAGAGATCATTACTTATCACTGGTAAATATATAGGAATGATGTCAAATAACTACAATATGAGAATGACTTTAGATGTAGTGCCTAGGGAGATTAGAAATAACCTTAATAACTTAAACATTAATATTACTTTAAAAGATAAAAATGATTATGAGGTATTTAAAAATGAGTATAAAGATAAATATGAAGTATGTTCTATAGATACATGTCCAAGTTTAATTGCTACAACAAGTAAGTCAGTTATTGAGATAGCTATACCAGTTACTACAATTATTCTTTTAGGGATATTACTATTTAGTATCTTAAATATAGTAAATCTTATAATTATGAACAATACTGATAATAGAAGAAATAATGCAATTATAAAATCCTTAGGATTTTCAAATATTTATATTTTAAAGAGAACTTTATATAGAATTATGCTGCTTACAGGTATTTCATCTTTAGCTGGATTTATTTTAAATGCTACTATATCTAGAAGTGTATTTAAATTTGCAATGATGGGAATAGATGGTTTAATGATTTCAAATAGTAAAGTTATAAGTACAATAGTTTTTATTGAAATATTAACTATTGGTGCAACAATAATATCAATGTTTAGTATAAGAAAAATATCTACAGTGGAGCTTATGGAAGAGTAGGGGGAGAAGAGATGGAAAGTATTATTAAAGCCAGTGGATTATGTAAATCGTTTATTTTAGGAAAAACATCAAACAATGTATTAAAAAATATTAATTTAGATATATATGAAAGTGATTTTACTGTAATAATGGGTAGCTCAGGTTCTGGAAAATCTACGCTATTATACTCCATTAGTACAATGGATATCCCAAGCGCAGGTAGTGTTGAACTTTTAGGAAAGGATATATCAAATATAGATGAAAAAGAAGCTGCAAGTATTAGAAATAAAGATATATCCTTTGTTTTTCAAAGTATAAACTTGCTTTATGATTTAACTATAAGAGAAAATATAACTTATTGTGGTTATCTAAACAATAAAGATAAGAAGAGCGTAAATAAAAAAACAGATGAATTATTAAATAGATTAGAGCTGAAAGATATTGAGAATAAATATCCTTCAGAAATATCAGGAGGACAACAGCAAAGAGTTGCAATTGCTAGAGCATTAATTAACAATCCTAAGATAATTTTTGGAGATGAGCCAACAGGAGCACTTAATTCTTCAACGGGAGCCAGGGTATTGGATATTCTTACAGAATTAAATGAAGAGGGACAATCCATAGTAATGGTAACCCATGATTTAAAGGCAGCTTCTAGAGCAAGTAGATTGATTTATTTGAAGGATGGAAGAATTGATGGTGAGTTATCTCTTGGAAGATATAGTGAAAAAGATTCAGATAGTAGAGAAAAAAAGATATTTGAATTTATAAAAAGTAGGGGCTGGTAAAATAATGATATAATTGAAGTGGGGGTGAGTAAAATGCATAATAAAATCTTGGTAATCGAAGATGATAATGATTTAGGAAACTTAATAAAAGATTATTTAGAGATAGATGGATTTCAGGTATTGATAGCTAGTGATGGGTTAAAAGGTGTGGAACTGGCTAATGATCCTATGATAAAGCTCATTATTTTAGATATTATGCTCCCACTTTTAGATGGCGTTGAAGTTTGTAAAAGAATAAGGACGATATCGAAAATGCCAATACTTATGCTATCAGCTAAAAGTGGAGAGATGGATAAGATACTAACATTAGGGGTAGGAGCAGATGACTATATGACAAAACCTTTTTCTCCAATGGAATTAGTAGCAAGGGTGAAAGCTCATATAAGAAGGTATACTTCATTTTCTAGTGATACACTATCAGATGTAAAACAATTTGGTGATTTAATAGTAGACTCTAAGGCATATAAAGCTTTACTAAATAATAAGGAAATACCACTAACTTCTAAGGAGTTTCAAATATTAGATTTTTTCACTTCTAATCCTTCCCAAGTGTTTTCAAAGTCTCAGGTATATGAAAGTGTATGGGGTTACAGTGAATATATGGATGAAAATACTATAGCTGTGTACGTTAAAAGGTTAAGAGAGAAGCTTGGAGGATACGGTGAAAAGTCGATAAAGACAATATGGGGAGTAGGATATAAGTGGGAAATAATAGAGTAAGTAATAATTACCTCAATAAAAAAATAGACATATTTGCAGGGTTAATATGTCTATTTGCTATATTATCCGTGATATATTCTTTCCTAGTTTTAAAGGAAGATATTAAAAAAGAAGATAAGTCTAATTTATTAAGAATAGAAACATCAAATCAAAGAGAATTGATTAAAGAAATGTTTAAAGAAAATAACTATTACATGGAAAATGATTTTTATAATTATACAGTTATAAATTTAAAAGGGGAGGCTATCTTTTCTTCCATAGATGATTTTAATAAAGGAGAAAAGATAAATCTTGAAAATGAAATAGGTTATGATAATGCCTTTCACAATAGAAAGAATGGATTAATTAGATACAGTATACCTTTAGTTAATAATGATGTTCAAGAAGGGATTATAATTATAGATATACCACAGAATATATTAAAAAAGGAAAGCAAAAATGAGAAATTTATACCCCTGTGGATACTTTTATTTTTTATAGTTATATTAGCTATTATGATAAATAAGTTTGTAAAAGTTGATATAATAAAACCTATTAAGGAACTTCATAGTAGTGCAAAAGCTATATTAAATGGAAGTTATAAGTGTAAAATAAACTATGATTACCATGGAGAAATTGGAGAGTTTTGTCATGATTTTGAAGCTATGAGAGATGAAATAATAGACTCAAAAGAAAAGGAAGAAAAGTTCAAAAGAAATGAAAAAGAATTATTAGCCTGTATTTCACATGATTTAAAAACTCCTCTTTCATCCATCTCAGGGTATGTTGAAGGAATAAGAGATGGAATTGTGAAGGATGAAGATGGTATAAAAAGATATTCAAACATTATAATGAAGAAATCTAAGGAACTTTCAAAATTAATAGATGATATATTAGAACAATCGAAAACAGAGTTGAATGAAATGTCAATTGAAAGAACAGAAATATACTCTGATGATTATTTTAAGGAAGTTTTAGGGGATTTATCTATTGATATAGCTACTCATAATATGAAATTAGATGTTAAGGGACAATTGCCAAGGGCTTTGATTTTTATAGATATAATAAGAATAAATCAAGTTATAAATAATATTATTACAAATTCAATAAAATACTCTAGAGCAGGAGAAAAAATTGAGATATGGGTAGATGATGAGATAGATAAAATCACTGTAAATATTAAGGATTTTGGTAGTGGAATTAGCATTGATGATATACCATTTGTTTTTAATAAGTTTTATAGAGGTGAAAAGTATAGAAACACTAATATATCAGGTTCAGGGCTTGGTCTTTCTATATCTAAGTATATAGTAGAGAGTCATGGAGGAAATATAAAGTGTTCATCTTCTTTAGAATCTGGAACTACTATTAGTTTTACTATACTTAAAATATAATTAATAAAGGTGCTGTCACACCTAGAAATTATTTTCTATTGTGCAACAGCCTCTTTTTTATCTTTTAATTTAATTGTTAGTAGGATTTACTTTATCTTTTCTTCCCACCATCCAAATGCGACTCTACCTTGAGCAAGTTCATTTGGCGTTTCTGGATTGGATAAGAAAATAATAAATGATCCTCCAGGAGGAAAAATAAATTTACCTACTTCTTCATCGGCAATTGTAACTTCTGGAAGGGCTCTTCTAACAAATGCCTTAACTCCACCTTTAGGTTCTCCTATAACATTGCTTGCTTTAAGCAACCTAATTCGTGGCTTTGGTAATGGACAAAGAGCTGTATTAGCTGGAGTAACTAATTCTGATATCTCTGGGCATCCAGGTGGATTTGAATTAAACCATATTTGAGCTCTTATTGGTGATTCTCCAATATTTGTGACAGTCCAAACATATACGTGTAGATTAACTCCTGAATAATAAGGATTTACTAATCCTGCCCATGCACTTTTACCTCTTCCAAAATTTAACTCATCTGCATAGCCTACAAAATATTTTCCTTGAAGTGAAAGATATAGAGGATATGGCATACTAGCTACTTGAGTTATTGGATTAGGTAAGATTATAGAGTCATTACAATTTTTTGTGTTTTCCATTTTCATAATATCTCCTATTAAAAGTATAGATTTTTCATATTCTCCATACATAAGGTATAAGAATTAATCTGTATACTGTTAATATATGTTGTACGGATATAAGGGGTGTACAAGGAGTTGAAAATTTAGTATATCTGAGAATTTAAGATAGTGTTTAATATAAAGTTTAAGTATTAAATTCTAGATAGCTATAGGAAATAAAAATGTTACATACTCTTTAAAATAAGGAGTATGTAACATTAAATTTATATATTATTCTGTACGTAATGATTCTACAGGATTTTTTCTTGCAGCCATTTTTGCTGGAATAGCACCACCCAGCAATGTTAAAGAAACACTTATAATTATAAGTATTATAGCATGAACTGGATTAAGTTTTGCTACACCTTCAAGGTCTGTTAAATTCTTAAGAACACTATTTATTGGAAATGTTAATAAGTATGATATTAATATTCCAAGTAATCCTGAACAAGAACCTATTATGAATGTTTCAGCATTGAATACACGGGTTATATCTTTCTTTCTTGCACCTAATGCTCTCAACACACCAATTTCCTTTGTTCTTTCTAATACAGAAATGTATGTTATTATCCCAATCATAATAAGGGATACAACAAGTGATATTGCGGCAAAGGCAATTAAAACAAGGGTTATTGAATCCATAATACCACCAGATAATTTTGTGAATGTAGCTGCTAAATCTGTATATATTATAGAGTCTTCAACAGCATTTCCATCATTCCATGAATTTAAGTAATTAAGTACCCTATCCTTGGTAGTAAAATCTTTAGGGTAAAGGGTGATAGCAAATGGGGTAGAAGTAGCACCTAATTGAGAAAGTACGTCATCTTTAGTAACATTAGGAGTACTACTACTAGCTCCTCCCATTGGTGACATTGCAGCCATTGGATTAGTAGGCATACTAGTTCCAGCAGTGGCATCTCCAAAAGGCTTTCCAGTTAATACATTATAATTAGCATCTTGCTGTGCTTTAACAATTTCAGAGTTTTTAGCATTATCAATAAAATATTGTGATAATTCATCTGAATATGAAAGTCCAGGTGAAAGAATTTCTAGCTTTGAATTTTTGCTAGAACGAACTATACCAGCAATTTTAAGAGTAATAGCATTGTCGTTATTATAAATATCTATAAGATTGTCTGGAGTACCTTTTATTGTAAATATATTGCCTATCTGTTTGTAGTAATCATCATTTAAAGCTAATTTAAATTCCTTGTTTATAATATCATTAAAACTTACAGTATCTGATTTAGAATCTATACCCAAAGCTTCTAGCATAGAGTTGTCAAGTCTGTTATAGCTATCGACAATAAGAACAAGATCCGTTTTTTCTTTAGGATATGACCCAGCTAATAAATCATAATTGCTTTCAAGGTATCCTTTAGTATCTAAATTTAGACTATTGGGATATGATGAAAAGTTAATTAGAGATGTATTTACTGGAGTTGCAGTTTTTCCATCAGATTTTAAAAGATTCATATTAACAAGTCTTGTATAGGACATTCCAGAGAGCAGAGCTGGATCAATATTTTCAATATACTCTATGTATTCATCGGTAAATACATTTGTGTGTTCAATACTATTTTCACTAGGGTCATAAGGATAAATGTAATCAACATCTGGAAATTGATTTTCATTTACGGAATTACTCACTGCTTCTTTATGTTGCTCTCTCATTGCATCCATATCAACCTCGGCGGTTTTTTGATTAATCATTATTGGAAAGCCAGATAATGTACTATTTTCAAATTCTCCAATTTGTTTATCGAATCCATTTGATAATGAAAGTATTAAGGCAATACCAATTATACCTATACTTGAGGCAAAAGCAGTAAGTGCTGTTCTCCATTTCTTTGTAGATATGTTTTTGCCAGATAGTTTTAAAGCAGTAAAGAAACTCATACTTGTTTTCTTAAGTTTATAATCAGAAGTATCTAAGTCATCATAAAATGGATTGCTATCAGATTTTATCTCACCATCTCTAAATTCAACAATTCTATCAGCATATTCATTAGCTAACTCTGGATTATGAGTTACCATAACAACAAGTTTATCCTTTGAAATTTCTTTAATAAGCTCCATAATCTGAATGCTTGTATGAGTGTCTAAAGCTCCAGTAGGTTCATCTGCTAAAATTATATCAGGGTCATTAGCTAGAGCTCGAGCTATAGCAACTCTTTGCATTTGTCCTCCTGATAGTTGGTTTGGTTTTTTGTGAACATGGTCCTTTAGGCCAACCTTTTCTAATACCTCAAGAGCTTTCTTGTGCTTCTCTGTATTTGAAACTCCACTAAGGGTCATTCCCATTTCTACATTATCTACTATACTTAAGTGAGAAATTAGGTTATAACTTTGAAAAATAAATCCAACACTATTATTTCTATAGGCATCCCAATCTGAGTCTTTAAAATTTTTTGTGGATTTACCATTGATAATTAAATCACCTTCATCATATTGGTCAAGACCACCTATAACATTTAAACATGTTGTTTTTCCAGAGCCACTTGGTCCAAGAATTGCAACAAATTCAGATTTTCTAAATTTTAGGCTTATTCCATCTAATGCAACTTGAGTAAATTCGCCTGTAGTATAACTTTTAAATATGTTTTTTAATTGTAACATTATGCTCCTCCTTTACGATTAACTTTTCTAATTGTAGAATCGTAATATGAACCTAATATGAATTATGGTCTAAAAGTATATTTTTATTTCTTTTTTATTTGTAAAGTTCATATTTAATTAACATAAAATAATTATTATATAAAGTAACATAATAAATTGAGGTGATAATATTGTTTAATATACTTGTTGTGGAGGATGATAAAAATTTAAGAAAACTTATATCTGCAACCTTAAAACAAAATGGATATAACTCATTAATGGCAGAAGATGGAGAAATAGCTCTTGATATTATGGATAAAGAGCATATTGATTTAGTAATATCTGATATAATGATGCCTAAGTTAGATGGTTACAATTTAGTGAAAGCTTTGAGAGACTCAGGATATAATATGCCAATACTTATGGTTACAGCTAAGGAAATGTTTGAAGATAAGAGAAAAGGATTTAATGTTGGCGTAGACGATTATATGGTAAAACCTATTGATATAAATGAAATGATATTAAGAGTTGGAGCACTTCTTAGAAGAGCTAAGATATCTAATGAACATAGACTATCTATAGGTGATATTATTTTAGATTATGATTCAATATCTGTAAGTCGACATGGGGACAGTGTTACCCTTCCTAAAAAAGAATTTTATTTATTATTTAAATTATTATCTTATCCTAATGTTATATTTACACGAAGACAGTTATTAGATGAAATATGGGGTATGGATAATGAAGTGGATGAGCGTACTGTAGATGTTCATATAAAAAGATTGAGAGAAAGATATGATAGTTGTACAGAATTTGAGATTGTTACAGTACGTGGTCTTGGATATAAGGCGGTTAAGAAGATATGAGAAAAAATCTAAGAGTTAAGTTTGTTGTAATTCTTCTATTGATGATGATTGTATCAGGAATTTGTTCCCTTATAATATCTGCATTAATGTTTAGTGGAAATATAGAGAAAGAATCAAAAAATGCCCAAAGGAAAGTAGTAGATACTATATTAGAATTATATGATAATACAGATTTTACTTTAAATAAAATTATAGAGTTAAGTAATAATGATAGATATGAAGTAATACTTATCAAAGATTTGCATGAGTATGCTGGAACTACTGATAAGCTTCATGAGAGAGAATTTTTACAGATTAAAACCAAAAGACTTCCTATTATTAATACTATATTAAAGGTAGATGATAGGTATATAAAAATAGTTAATTCATTTAATGAAAAAAGTGTGCATATACGTACATTTTTTCTAACTACCACATCCTTAATTATATCTACTCTAATAGCTACCATAATATCAGGTATAGCATCAAAGCGAATCTTAAGGCCAATAAGAACTTTAAGTAAAGCTACTGAAGAGGTAGCGAAGGGAAACTTTAGTGTTAAAATAGGTATTCCTAAGGATTATGAATTTGCATTATTAGCAAAAAATTTTAACAAGATGGTTCATGAGCTTAGTAGTATAGAAACCTTAAGAAATGATTTTGTTAGTAACGTTTCCCACGAGATAAAAACACCCATCGCATCTATACAAGGCTTTGCAAAGTTAATTCAAGATAAAAACTTAAATGATGATGAGAGAAGTGAATTTACAGATATTATTATTAGTGAATCATCAAGGCTTTCTAAGTTAACTTCAAATATATTAAAGCTTTCAAAGCTTGAAAATCAAGAGGTTATTACTGGAAAAGCAGAGTTTGCATTAGATGAACAGATTAGGTGTGCAATTCTTATAATGGAACCAGAGTGGAGTGAAAAGGGAATTGACTTAGATATAGACCTAGATAAAGTCAGTATTATAGGAAATGAGGATTTATTGCAGCAGGTATGGCTAAATATAATAGGAAATGCCATTAAATTTACAGAGAAGAGTGGAACTATTGGTATCAAATTAATGGATTTGAAGGATAAAATAGTTATTAAGGTTTCAGATAATGGTGTTGGAATGAATGAAGAAACTCAAAGACATATTTTTGATAAGTTCTATCAAGGTGATAAATCCCATTTAAGCAAGGGAAATGGATTAGGATTATCACTTGTAAAACGAATAATTGAATTATGTCATGGTGAAATAAAGGTTAGGAGTAAGCTTAATTATGGTACGACTTTCACAATAGGACTACCTAAAAAATAATATTCTTAATAAATAGGATATTCCCATTTAGAGATTTAAAATTTTGGGAAGAGTAGATATGAAAAATGAGGAAAGAAAAGAGTTATAGTTGCAATAAAAATTTTACACCTTTATTGAACTATATAAAGATATAAGGGGCTGTCGCACTAATTTTTTAGTGGGATAGCTCCTTTACTTTAGACTTTACTGCACCTGTGAAATAAAGTTGGTAATGACACTTTACTTCATATTTATGGTCTTCCATTCATCTACAAGCATCCCATATTCATAGGTGTCTTTCCAGAGAGGATTACCATTTTCATCCTCAAAGAAATAGATATTTTGGAGAAGGTGTCCTTCTCTTCTCATATTTACATCTTCAAGCAGTTTCCAAGACGATATGTTTTGAGGATCACAATTAGCAATTATACGTCTTGTACCTAGATTCTCAAAGCATATTTCATAATAGCTTTTACACTTTCAGTAGCATACCCTTTTCTATGATATTTGGAGTTAAATATAAGATAACAAATATTATCAAAGTTAGGATTGTATCATATAATAAAATTAAAGTAAATATTTTCCTGAACATATAAATATAATGAAGGTGGTATTAGTTATTATTTATTTAATATTATATCAATAGGTAAAGGAAGGGGATATGAAATATCAAAGGTTGCTAAAACTCTATAACATAAATAGATTTGTATTAACAAATAGGAAAGGTTGATGAGAGTTGTCAATATTTATAAGAAACCCATATAGTGGGGAAGAACGTAATATAAGAACAAGGAAGTTAAGGAGAACTGATCATCCAGATTATCGCTTTATTGTTATGGCTGACTCAAGGGGAAAAGAAGGGGGAATAAATGAAGAAGTATTTAGAAACATTTTAGAAGAAATTATAGATTTGTATCCACAGCCCGATTATATTATATTTCCAGGTGATCTTGTATCGGGAAGTAGAAAAGATAATAAGCTTATAGGACAGCTACAAAAGTTCAAAGATGTTTTTTCTGATTACTATCCCATTGAGATTCTGCTTCCTACTGTGGGAAACCACGAAGTAAGTAGTGAGCCTGAGGATGATAGTAGGGAGAAAATATTCGCAGAGGTTTTTTCAGAGTTTCAAGCAGATGAATTTTTGGAAGGATATAATCGCACAGCATACTATGTAGATATTGGGAATATACGACTCATAGTTTTGAATTCTTTCCATCCAGGTGAGAGTAATCAGATAAAAGGGAGACAGATTCAATGGTTTGAAAGGGTTTCAAGTGAACCAGGAATGCGGAAATTAGTTTTTGTACATTCCCCAGCATTTCCAACGGGACACCATATTGAATCTGCATTAAATAGATTTCCAGAACAAAGAGATAAATTTTGGAGTATAGTTGACAAAAATAATATAGATTTATTTTTCGCTGGTCATGAACACAATTATTCTAGAAGGGTGATAGATAGTTCCTTCAGTACTGATGAATATACATTTGAAAGAGCAATTAACCAGATTGTCACAGGCGGTGCGGGTGCACCTTTAAGAGATGTTTTTGAGGATAATATAGGCATTGTTGTTCCCCCAACACCGGTCTATCACTATGTAATAGTGGATGTATATGGAGATAATCTTACAATAACAGCAATATCTCTTGAGGGCCACATAATTGATGAATTTAATATATAAATTTTTAATATTACAACAAAATACTAAAGAATAGGTAAGGTAAATTTGAATTTTATACTTTTATGAAGAATACAAACTATATATAGTTTATAAAAATACACACCATAAATGTGTGTATTTTTATATGTATATACTAATTATAAATTGGAGGCAAATTTTCATTAGTCTCATTAAAGCTATTAAGTGAAGCATAAAATTCTTTGTTTGTATTTACAGAAGCAAAGAATATTTCCTTAGTATTTTTTACCCCAATATTGTCAAGCTGTTTTTTAAGCCAATCTTCAGTAAGGTTTAATTTTGCTAAAACATCCTTATATACTACTCCTTCGATTATCACAGGATAGGATAATGTGGATGTATTTTTAGTCAAGTTAAGATCCTCGACAGTTACTTCTGTTTTATTAATTTTTTTTAATACAGAAATATTTCCATTTGGTTCTATAATTCCTAAGTGTACATCATTAATATCAAAAATATCTTTTTCTCTTAGCATCTGTAGAATATTATCAATAGAGTAGCGTATCTTTTTTAGATTTTTTACTATAAATTTGCCTTCTAGGATAACGATGGTAGGTTCAAAAGTAATTATATGTCCGAACTTTCTCCACTTTATTTTAAGTTTAGAGACTACTACATGAAAGATACCGATAAGAACAATGGCCACGGCAGTATGTATGTGTCTAATCTCCGGATCTGCAATGTCAGCACCAACAACTGCACCTAGAATTACTATGACTAAAAAATCAAAGACTGGAAGTTCCGCTATGGAGCGTTTTCCCATAATTAATGTAATAATAACCATAAGAGGTAATATGGTTATTATCCTACCTAAAAGTATATAAAAATCCTTAAATATTTCCATAAATACTATTCTCCTTTTTAGTGATAAATAGGTGCAAAATTTGATTTATCTTTCATAAATGACTTTAATGATATGTGAAGTTCCTTGTTATCATTAACAGATGCAAAGAATACTTCTTTAGTATTATTAATGTTACTGTTTAATAGTTGTTCATGAAGCCAAAGTTTATTTAAGTTCAATTTTTTTAGAACGTCTTCATATACCTTGCCATCTAAGATAACAGGATAGGATATAGTATGGTGGGAATTGGTTAAATCTAAATCTTCTAGTGTAACTGGTACTTTATTGGATTGTTTTAATATAGATAGCTTACCGTTAGCTTCAATAATGGCCAAATGTATACTAGTGATATCAAAAATATTTTTTTCTCTTAACAGCTGAAGGACATTATCTATGGAATATCTTTGTTTTGTGAGATTTTCTACTAAAAATTGCCCGTCTTGAATAATTATAGTAGGCTCGAAAGTAATAATATGACCTAATTTTCTTTGCTTAATTATAATTTTTGAAACGATTCGTTGAAAAGTACCAAGTAATACTATGGCTACAGCAGTATGTATATGGGGTACAGCGGGATCGGCAATATCTGCACCTACAACTGAGGCTAAGATTATAATAACTAAAAAATCAAAGATAGGTAGTTCACCAATAGAACGTTTTCCCATATGCAAAACCACAAATAGTAATAAAGGTAAAATGGTTGTTATTCTGCCGGTCACTATTAATAACTCATTAAATAGATCCATATAATCTCATCTCCTTCAATAACTTTACACAAATATTAATATTCCCAATTACAAATCTAATATTACTTAATTTTTATGGTGATTCTAAATTTAAAAAGTATAATACCTTTTTATAGATTAGGGTTAGAAATATTTTATTAAATAAAAGTTATAAAAATGAAATATTAATTGAAGTTAACATATAATAGTTTAATATTATTATGAAAAATAATTCAAATTATTTGACAAAATATATAATTATATGTATTATATAGATATAAAATTACATATTGTGTTTTATGGTTGCATACGCAATAACAGGGAATGAGGTTAGAATCCTCAACAGCCCCCGCTACTGTAATAGCTACGAAACTCTTTAAAAGTCACTATGAAAATAATTCATGGGAAGGCAAAGAGAATTAGGTTTGAAGCTATAAGTCAGGAGACCTACCATAAAATAAAGTTTGCAATTTCGGTGGGAAATTAAAGCGGCAAAGATTATTAATAGATATCAAATGTATATTTTAGTATACATTTTTTTATTCTGTGTATATGTGTGCTTAAAGTCCTAGAAATAGGACTTTTTTTATTTTTACTATTTATATTTATATATTTTTTACCAATTTTGTATTGATAATCAATTTCAAGTATGATACTATATTTTTGTGAAATTGATATTCATTATCATTTGACAGATGATAAATCATAATAGAAGTAAAGAAGGAAGGAGGCTAAAGTTTTTTATATGAAAACCAAATTGTATTATAGAAAGTAAGAGGAGTGATTTTTTATGAAAAAATTAGTTAGTATAATGGTATCTTTAATAATGATAGTAGGGCTAACAGGATGCTCACAGGAAAAGGAAAAAAACTCAGAAGAAAGTACTGTTATAGAAGTAGAAGACATAAATGGTGATGTAGTTACTTTAAATAGGCCAGCAGAAAAAATATTTTTAGGATTTTATATAGAAAATTATCTTGCAGTGTCTGGGGATTTTAAACTAGATAGAATTGTTGCTATGTCAAAAGGAGAAACAAAGGATTTAATGAATGCAATGTGGAGTAAGTATGCAGAAATAATTCCTAATTTAGAAGGGTGTATTGATACAGGCTCTATTTACTTAGATAGTTTCAGTATGGAGAAACTAATTGAGTCAAAACCAGATTTAGTAATTCTTGCACCTTATCAGGAAAAAAAACTAGGGGATGGGATTAATACAATAAAAAGTCTTGGGATTCCTGTAGCAGTAGTTGACTACAATTCTTTTACTCTAGATAAGCATGTAAAAAGTACAGAAATACTTGGAAAATTATTAGGAAAAGAAGAAAGAGCAAAGGAACTTGTTGAAAATTATAAAAGTCATATAAAAAATGTTGAAGATAGAGTAAAAGATATACCAGAAGATGAGCTTAAATCTGTTTATTTTGAACTTGCAAGTCAAGGTCCAGATACCTATGGAAATTCTTATGGAAACTCTTTATGGGGAAATATACTTAAAACTGCAAAATGTAAAAATATTGCTGAAGAGAAAGTTGAAGAATATGGTCCACTAAATCCTGAATACGTTATCTCCAGCAATCCTGATATTATAATGTTCTCAGGACAGACTAATTCTCAAGATAAGGGAAAACAAAGATTTGAGATGGGATTCAATGTAAATGCGGATAGAGCTGTAGAAACAATGAATATGTATTTAAAAAGACCAGGTTGGAACAATCTAAATGCGGTAAAAAATAAAGAAGTATATGGTTTTGATCATAGCGGACTTAGAACTCTTTATGATTATGTATATCTTCAATATGCTGCAAAGGCAATTCATCCAGAAAAGTTTAAAGATGTAGATCCAATGAAAAATCTAAATGAATTTTATGAAAAATATTTACCAGTAAAACCAGCAGGTACTTTTATGATAAAGGGGGAATAGTCAATGACTAATAAAATAAAAGTATTGGAGGGTTTAAATGAGGGAGAGGATGTATATAAGAACATAAATAAAAAAAGATTTATTTTATTTGCTATTACAATTATAGCATTACTTGTATTTTCTATTTTAGATTTAATTGTTGGACCCTCCGGGATGTCTTTATCAGAGGTAATACGGACTTTAATACAAGGACCTACTAAAGAAAATATAAATTCAGCTGTTATGTGGTCTATAAGACTTCCAATGACATTAACATGTATATTTGTGGGAGCTTCATTGGGATTGGCAGGATCTCATATGCAAACTATACTTAGTAATCCATTAGCTAGTCCATATACTTTAGGTATTTCATCAGCAGCTGGCTTTGGAGCTTCTCTTGCTATTGTCACAGGAATTACTATTGGAAACATAGGATGGATTTCTATACCTTTAATGGCATTTGCTTTTTCATTTATATCTAGTTTATGTATATATTTTATAGGTAAAAGTAAGGGGATGAAGTCTATAACAATGGTGTTAACGGGTATTGTTATTCATTTTCTATTTCAGGCACTACAATCTTTAGTTCAGTATATGGCAGCACCAGAAGTATCACAACAAATTGTATTTTGGATGTTTGGAAGTTTATTGAAATCTACTTGGATTGGGGTATTTATTACTGCAAGTATTTTTCTTTTATGTTTCTTACTAACTACAACTATAGTATGGAAAATAACAGCCTTATCTGCCGGAGAAGAAAGAGCAAGAAGTCTTGGAATAAATGTAGACAAATTAAAGTTAAGGGTATTTTTAATATCAACTTTGTTAACTACAGGAGCTGTTTCCTTTATAGGTCCTATTGGATTTATAGGATTAATTTCTCCGCATTTTGCAAGGTTATCCGTTGGAGAAGATCAAAGATATTTATCTCCAGTTTCAGCTATATTTGGAGCATTAATCATGGTTGTAGCTTCTATAATATCTAAAGTAATAAAACCAGGTGCATTAATACCTATAGGCATTGTTACATCTATTGTGGGAGTACCTTTTTTACTTTTTTTATTACTATCTAAGGGGGCAGAGTAATGAGTTTTATTACAGCAGATAAGGTTTCAGTTAAATATAAAAATAAAGAGGTATTAAGAGATATTACTTCTACTTTTAACCAAGGTGAAATAACTTCAATTATTGGTCCTAATGGTACAGGAAAGACAACCTTTATAAAAGCTATATCTAATATGGTTAACTATGGAGGTCATATATATATGAATGGAAATAATAAGGACAAAATATCAATGGAAAAAGTGGGCTATGTTCCGCAGATGAGTAATAGTAGTTCTAGCTTAACTGTATTTGAAATGGTATTGCTTGGACATATGAAGGATTTAAAGTGGAAAATTTCTAAGGATAAACTAGAAGAAACAAATAAAATATTGAGAAAAATAAATTTAAGTCATCTAAGTTATAATAAATTTTCTAGTTTAAGTGGAGGAGAAAAACAATTAGTGATTATGGCACAAACCTTAGTTTCAAAGCCCAAAATACTACTATTAGATGAACCAACCAGCGCATTAGATATAAGACATCAGCTACAAGTTTTAGATCTAGCAAGAGAGTATACTACAGAAAATAATGCTATTACTATAATTGTAATTCATGACTTAGCTTTGTCAACTAGATATAGTGACAAAATAGTATTATTTGACAAAGGATATGTGATGAAGGAAGGAAAACCAGAGGAAGTATTACAACCATCATTATTGAAAGAAGTTTATAAGGTAGATGTAGAAGTTTGTTGCACGAAGAAAGGTTATTTTACAGTTACCCCTATTACATGTAGCTAAATAATAGTAAAAATAAAATTTTGAGGTGAGAGGGCATGAATAAACATAAATTTTTATTAAATTTAAAGTTGTTAAACATAGATATTAAAGAAATTATGAACTTATGCAAAGAGCATAATGAATGTTTTTCAGTCTTAAAAGATAAACTTGATTACGTATGTGATTTTATACTAGATAATTCAAATAATTTAAAATGGAAGAAATATTTATCAGAAGAAACGTATGATTCTCTGGTTAGAGAAATTAGAAACTCTACTTCAAATGCCCTAGGATGGGTTGAAAAGTTTCAAGCTCATAGCATATTAAGTGGTAGTGTGGATTCATTCAAGTATTCTGATGAATTAAATCTTGCTGTGCAAAATGAAATACTGGAGTTTGAAATAAATACCAAATCAAGGATTCTATTTATTGGCTCTGGAGCTATGCCTATAACAGCTTTTACTATAAAAAATGAAGTTGATTGTGAAGTGACATGCTTAGATATTGATAAAGAAGCACTTGATTTGTCTCAAAGATTATCAGATAAGTATGGGATCAAAAATATATTCTTTTCATCCCAAGATGTAAGTAAATTTGATTTAAACAACTTTACTCATATTATTATAGCTTCTTTAGTTGAAGAAAAATTAGATATTGCAAAATTTTTATTAGAAAATATCAATGGAGATACAAAGGTTATTTTAAGGTATGGAAATGAGTTAAAAAGTATATTTAATTACCCTTTGGATACAAAGATATTGAAACATTGTCAAAAAACAATAATAAAAGACAGTAAATATATTTATGAAAGTATAGTTTTGGAGAAATCTGTATGATGCTTAAAGATATATATAATAATTTGGGAAACATATTAATAGTAGGTTCAGGACCTGTAGCAATGAATATGACAATTAATTTATCTAAAGGGTTTTTGGGTGAAATAGGTATGGTTGCTAGAGAAAGTGATAAAACTATATCTTTTTTACAACAATTAAAAAATAATGATTTTACAATAATGGGGAAAGCATCAAAAAGAGAATTATTTAAAGTAGAAGGAAGCTATAAATTAAAAAAATTATATATAGGACATGCTAATATAGATGATATTTGGGAGACTATGGTATTGTGTGTTCCATGTGATTGCTATATGGACATATTAAAAAAAGTAGATTTACTAAGGCTTACTAGAGTAAAAACGATTATTTTAGTATCACCAGAGTTTGGGTCTAGTATAGTAGTTTCTAATTACTTAAATAGAGAGATAAGGGAATTAGAGATAATTTCTTTGTCTAATTATTTCGGTGCAACTAAGTATTCATCATCAAAATCATTAATAGAAGTAACAACAAAAGCTTTGAAAAAAAAGATATATATAGGTTCATCATTAGAATATAGCTATAAAGTACAAGTTCTAAAAAGTTTTCTAAAAGATATTGGAGTTATTTCAGAAATATTAAATGATCCATTAGAAGTTGAAAGCAGAAACATAACTATGTTTGTACATCCAGCTTTTTTAATTAATGATGTTAGTTTAAATCAAGTATTTGATTATGATAAAACAAATAAATATGTATACAAGCTATATCCAGAAGGACCTATAACAATGAATACTATATCTATTATGCGTTCTTTATGGAAAGAAATATGTCAAGTGTATATGAAACTCAGGATTAAACCTATTAATCTACTTAAGTTTTTAAACGATGATAATTATCCAGTTTTAGAAGAATCTATATCTAGAGAAAATATAGATAAATATATGGAATATGATAGCATAAAACAAGAATATTTACTTTATGTTAGATATTCCTCAATATTAATTGATCCATTTTCCATACCAGATAAAAATGGAAGATACTTTGAGTTTTCAAGGATTCCTTATCCAAAAATTTATAAAGATAATAGGGGAAAATGGAATATACCAAGAATGCCATTTGAAGATTATAAAAAGATCAAGCTTTTATATGCTATAGGAAAAAATTTAAATATAGACATGGAAAATGCAAAATATTTATTAGACTTATTTGATATTTACTTAAATAAATTTATTGAAGATAAGGGTGAGAATAATATAAATAATAGTGTATTTGAAGATCATAGCATAAACAATGCAAAAATTATAATTAAGGAGCGATTAAATGAGAGTAGATAAAGGTGTAATATTGGCAATACTATCTTCATTTACGTTTAGTATAATGAATGTTTTAGTAAAGTTAGTTAGTAATAGAATACCCTCTAATGAAATAGCTTTTTTTAGAGGGATAATTGGTGTGATTTTAATATTGATATTAATGAAGGGAACTAATGTAAAGTTTTCTAAAGAAGGAAAACCACTTTTATTAATGAGAGGGCTTCTAGGAGGACTTTACATGGTAACATACTTCTTTGCAATTTCTACAATGAAGTTAGGAGATGCTTCTATATTAGCACATTTATCAGGTGTTTTTGTAATGATATTTTCCGCAATGTTTTTGAAGGAAAGACTACCAAAGAATGCTTGGATATTTATTATAATTATTTTATTTGGGGCAAGCCTTATAATAAATCCATTTAGATATTCCACATATTCTTTTTATGCTATATTTGGATTGTTAAGCGCAATCCTATCAGCAAGTGCTTCTATAACTATTAGAAAATTAGCAAAATCTAAAAAACATCATTCTTATGAAATTGTATTTTATTTTTTAGCTGCATCTACAATAGTAGCAGCTATATTAATGAGAAATAATTTTGTAGTACCAACAGTTAGAGAATTTGTTTTATTGTTTATTTTAGGAGTTGTTTCCTTATTAGCACAAATATTTTTAACAGGTGCATTTGGAAATACTAATGCTGTAATTGTAGAAGTAGTAAGATATATAGGAATATTATTTAATGCAACTTGGGGATTGATATTATTTGGAGAATCTTTATCCGTATACTCTATATTAGGAGGAATTCTTATAATTGGAGCATCTATTGTTTTATCCAGACAAAAATCTTTAGAGTAGGAGAAATTAAATGTAATAAAAAGACTTTTAATAACTTTAACTGGGATTAAAAAGCTAAAAATGGAAAATATAAACTAATTGGAAAAATTGTAGAAAATCAAGGAAAGTACAATAAAAACAAGTTAAACTTAGTTAATCAGCAATTAAGATTTTTACTTATATTGAGATTAATAGTATTATAAATCATAGTTACTAGTAAATTAACATATGTTTGCAAGCATTAAATAGGTTTAAGGAGTTGTACTTTGTGGAAATAAACAGTATAGTCCTAAGCCCAGAAGTATATAGATCTGATGCAGAAAAGATAGCTGATTGGCTTAGTGATGAGGAAATTGTAAAGTATTTAAATGAAGATAATAAGGCTAGAGAGAACTTAATTAATGTTATAGATAGAATAAATCTGCCAATTTTAACTCATTTATTTAATAACAACTGTAGATTTTTTACTATAAAAAATCCCTATGGAACTATAGGTTTTTTAAGACTTATCCCAAAAGGTGAAACAATTGAAATTGTTATAGCTGTGGGAGAAAAGGAACTGTGGGGAAAAGGTATAGGCCATAATGCAGTTATGGAAGCGTTAAAAACTGCATTTTTTGAAATGAGGACAGAAAAAGTTGTTGCAAAAATTAAGAAAGATAATAAAAGGTCTCAAAACCTTGTAAAGGGAATTGGATTTAGAGAAATAAAAAAACTTGAAAAAGAAGTAGAATATCATATTACAAAGGAAATATTCTGGAAGAAAGCAGCATAATAATCTTTTATATGAGAGTAAATAAAATAATAAAGAAAAAATTTTAGACAACCATCTTAGGTAATAAACTGGGAGGGTTGTTTTTTTGTTGAGAATTAAATTATTGTTATAGTAGATAAAATTTTTACTAATGAATTTTTATCATTTAACAACAACATTAAATTTAAAACAAAAATTGACAAGAATTCAGAATTGTTATACACTAATATTAATTCGAGTATCGAAGTAATATTCAAAAGACCAGTGGATTTAAAAGATTTATCCTAAAGGACAACGACTTATAAGTATCAAAAATACCGATATTAAGAATTCAGTTGGTAAGATTCAAAGAAGCTAAGAACTCTGTTTATTATATAAATTTTAAAAATAAATTATAAAAGAATGAAATTTAGAGCTAACCATTTATGGTTAGCTCTAAATTAAGGAAAAATTGAAGTTTAATTTATAAATTTAATCAGGAGGTAGATGTATGGTAAAATTTTCGGAACTTTTTTCTCCAAAAGACATGACTGAGGGGACACCATGGAAACGAATTGTAGAATTTTCATTACCAATGCTTATTGGTAATATAGCTCAACAGTTTTATAACACCGCGGATTCTATTATTGTAGGTAAGTATGTAGGTGACAATGCACTGGCTGCTGTTGGTAGTGCATCTCCAATATTAAATCTTTTACTTGTACTTTTTGTTGGAATTGCAACAGGAGCAGGAATCATGGTTGCTCAATATTTTGGAGCAAAGGATAGGGAAAAGCTTTCTCATACCATTGGGGTATGCATATCTCTTACTGCTATAGCATCTCTAATCATAATGGTTATAGGGCCTCTTGTTACTCGTCCATTGTTATCTTTTCTTAACACTCCAGCATCTATAATAGATTGGTGTGCAGATTATCTTGTTATTTATTATGTAGGTATCGCAGGCTTTGCTTATTACAATATTTTAGCAGGAGTGCTTAGAGGACTTGGTGACTCTATATCTGCTCTTGGATTCTTACTTATTGCTACAATTTTAAATGTATTCCTTGATCTTTGGTTTGTTGCAGGACTTGGAATGGGTGTACCAGGAGTTGCTTTGGCAACTATTATTGCTCAAGGTATATCAGCAGTTCTTTGTATTATTAAGTTAGCAAGAATGAATAGTACATTTGATTTTAATCTTAAGATGCTTGTACCAGCTAAGGAATATTCTATGAAGCTTATAAAACTTGGATTGCCATCTGGATTTACTCAAGCCATATTTTCTATTGCAATGATTGTTGTACAATCTCTAACTAATAGTTTTGGAGAAATGGTTATAGCATGTAATGTAATTGTTATGCGTGTAGATGGATTTGCTATGATGCCTAACTTCACCTTTGGTAATGCAATGACAACCTATGCTGGTCAAAATATTGGTGCTAAAAAAATGGATAGAGTTGATAAGGGTACTAAAGATGGTACTATGATTGCTGTTGGAGTTTCTATTGTTATAACAATTTTAATTTTAATTTTTGGTAAATACCTTATGGGTGTTTTCACTGATACAGCAGAATTAGTTGACTTAAGTATGCATATGATGCGTATTCTTGCAGTGGGTTATATTGCTATGGCAGTAACTCAAAGTTTATCAGGTGTAATGAGAGGCGCAGGGGATACTATGACACCTATGTGGATTTCTCTAATTACTACGGTGATTTTACGTGTACCTGTTGCTTATGGTATTGCATATTTAACTCGTAGTGCAGCTTATCCTACTGGAAGACCAGAATCTACATTTATATCACTACTTGTTTCTTGGACACTTGGAGCAATTGTAACTACAGTTTTCTTTAAGAGAGGTAAGTGGAGAAATAAAGGCTTTGCTGGACATAATTAAAAGTACATGAATTAAATAGATTTTAAGAAGATGATTATATCAATAGTGCAATTGATATAATCATCTTTTTTTATTCAGTTTTAGATATTGAAAATATTGCAGTTATTATACTGAAGATAACTAAATAATATTAAGAAATATTGTGATAGTAATCACAGATTTATAAATAAAATAATGATACATTGTAAATGAAAGACATTATCAATTAGAAAAAATATGATGTTAAATAGAAGTTTTAAGTTTAAATAATAGATTTAAATTTTATATAAAATATGAGGAGGATGAAAATATATGAAAAAGCAAATTAACTACATTACCATTGATGGACGTGGAGACCATGAGACTTTTAAAGATTGTATTACTAAAGCAATTAAGGAGTTAAAATCAAATGAAGGTATACATGTAATTAAAGATTTCGAACCTTTTCCTATGTATAAAATGATGGATGGTAAAGGCTTTGATAAACATGTAGAGAAGTTAAGTAATGAAGAATTTCATGTTTACTTCACTCCTAAAGAGAAAATAGAAAAAATTCAAATGGAGGATAATTTAGAAATGGACCATGATAAAATTAAAAAGATCATGGAAATAAAACTTAAGTATTTAAGAGGAGAAATATCTCTAGAACTAGCAAAAGAAGAAATGATAACATCAGTTAAAAGTGTAACAGCTCAAGAATTTGCTATATGTGAGCAATATCTTCAGCAATATGGTATAACTGATGATGAATTAGCAGAGAAAATGGATGAAATTCTGCAAATTTTTGATGGAATACTTACAAGTAATAAAATAGACGTTAAATTAGGTCATCCAATTAGAACCTATTTAGAGGAAGTAAAGGCTATAAGAAATGTTTTAATTGAAGCTAATAATATGTTAAATAAAAAGTTTATTAAAAATCAATGGTCTGAGGTATATGATAAATTAGAAGAAATTAATATACATTTTTCAAGAAAGCAAAATCAACTATATCCTGCTCTTGAGGGGAAGGGCTTCGATAAACCTTCTAAAGTAATGTGGACCTTAGAAAATAATATAAAAGATATTATTAAAAAAGCTAAAGAGTATTTAGATCGGGATGAAGATGAAAAGTTTTTAGATATTCAAAATGAAGTAATTGAAATGATTGAGGATATGATGATAAAAGAAGAAGAAATACTTTATCCAACTTCAATGGATCTTCTTGACCATGAAGATTTTATTAAGATGAGAAAAGGTGATGATGAAATTGGATATTGTCTAATTGAGAAACCACCTTATTACAAAGAAGATGAAGTTAAGAAAGACGAAAATGCGTCTAATAATGAACTTTTGAAGGATTTGGCAAAGGTTTTACAAAAACATGGAATATTCAATAAAGAAGATAATGAAGTGTTAGATGTAAGCCAAGGAAAGTTAACACTTAAGCAGATAAACTTAATTTTTAAACATCTTCAAGTAGATTTATCCTATGTAGATGAAAATGAGATTGTAAAGTTTTATAGTGATACAAAACATCGAGTATTTCCAAGAAGTGCAGGAGTTATAGGAAGAAAGGTGCAAAATTGCCATCCAAGAGAAAGTGTTCATATGGTAGAAGAAATTATTAGAGCGTTTAGAGCGGGTGAACAAGATCAGGCAGAGTTTTGGTTAGAAATCGGTGGTAAGTTTATTTATATAATCTATAATGCAGTAAGAGATGAAGAAGGTAATTTTAGAGGAGTACTTGAGATGATGCAGGATGTAACAAACATTAGAGGATTACAGGGAAGTCAGAGATTATTATCTTGGACTAATGAAAAACAAGAAAGTAAAAAGGATGAGGTAAGTGGTGAGGTTATAAAAAATCAATATGGATTAACAAAGGAAACTGTTATAGGTGACTTAGTAAAAAAATATCCATTTCTAAAAGAATTCTTACTAAACCTTTCCCCTAAGTTTAGTAAACTAAAAAATCCAGTATTATTTAAAACTATGGCATCTATAGCTACATTAGATATGATTAGTGAAAGAGGCGGATTTGAGGTTGAAGAGCTTATAAGTAAAATCACAGAAGAAATTAATAGCAGAAATTAAAAAATAAGAATATCAAAGAAGTTTCAGTATAATAGAATTTATATTATGCTGGAACTTCTTTTAAATGATTTTGTCATAGATGAAAAAAATAGTAGTAATAAAGATGTTGGCATGGAAGTATTTATACATGTAACATTAGATGGAATAGGGCTGTTGGACATGTTGATCTATGTTATAATGGACAAGTTATATCCTGTGGTAATTATGATGATAGATCTTTTAGGCTATTAGGTATAGCAAGTAGAGTTTTTTACTATTTTAAGGAGGAAAAGTATGTTAAAGGAATTTAAAAAATTTGCGATTAAAGGTAATATGATTGATTTAGCAATTGGTATGATTATAGGTGCAGCTTTTACTAAGCTTGTAACATCTTTGGTTGAGACAGTAATAATGCCTATTATTAGTATTTTTGTAGGTAGAATTGATTTTTCAAATTTGTTTATTGCTTTAGATGGAAAAGAATATGTAACTCTAGCTGCTGCAAAGGAAGCTGGAGCGGCAGTAGTTGCTTATGGAGCTTTTCTAACTGGACTTATAGACTTTTTAATTATGACATTTGTAGTATTTATTGTGGTAAAGCAACTCGATAGGTTTAAAGGCAAGGAAGAAGCAAAACCTGTAATAACTAAAAAATGTCCTTACTGTATTTCAGAAATCTCAATTGAAGCATCAAAATGCCCTCATTGTACTTCTGACTTATAAGATGTATAAGTTTTAATAAAGTTTTTATAGTATATAAAATTAGAAGAGCTTGGTTATGTATGTAACATAATTAATTAATTCTATTTACAAGTATGTTAAAAAATGTTACAATGGAATTGTTAAAATATTGAAAGGAGGTCGTTTTTAAGTGAAAAGTATAAAAAATTTAATTAAAAGTGAATTTTATAATACCTATAACGACCTTAAGAATAGATTTTAACATATTTATTTTGATATTTTAAGTCATGGGGTTGTTTGGACTCTATGACTTTTTATTTTTTTAGTAAAATGAGAAGTTGTAGATATCTTGGTTTAACTAAGGTATATCTATGACTTTTTTATTTAATATAAAGTTATGAATAGTAATGGTTTAAAATGATTTTAAATCACTATTAGGAGTGATTATGGGGGGGATTTATATGCAATATCAAACTAACGAAATCTACTATGGATTTAAATTATTAAAAGAGGAGAAGGTAGAAGAGGCACAATCCATGGCTAGAATATTTGAACATGTGAAAAGTGGAGCAAGACTTTTACATTTAGAAAATGAAGATGATAATAAGTTATTTTCTATAAGTTTTAGGACAACTCCTACAGATAGTACTGGAGTTGCTCATATATTAGAGCATTCTGTACTTTGTGGTTCAAGAAAATTTAAGGCTAAGGATCCTTTTGGAGATATGGCTAAGAGTTCATTACACACTTTTTTAAATGCTATGACCTTTACAGACAAAACTATGTATCCTGTAGGAAGTAGAAATAGTAAAGATTTTATGAATTTAATGG
The DNA here is from genome assembly GCF_002390995.1 of Clostridium sp. UBA4395. Classification (NCBI taxonomy): domain Bacteria; kingdom Bacillati; phylum Bacillota; class Clostridia; order Eubacteriales; family Clostridiaceae; genus Clostridium; species Clostridium sp. UBA4395. Next base: position 47,459 of record NZ_DGRF01000074.1, on the reverse strand, counting down.
ATGTATATTTAGATGCAGTTTTACACCCTAGAATATATGAAAATCATGAAATATTACGTCAAGAAGGTTGGAGATATGAATTAGATGAAAATACTAATAAACTAGCTTATAAGGGGGTAGTTTATAGTGAAATGCAAGGAGCAATGTCATCTCCAGAGGAAGTAATTTGTAGTGATATATATAGATCATTATTTCCAAATACTACTTATGCTTTTGTTTCAGGGGGAGATCCAGAGGTTATACCTAACCTAACTCAAGAGGATTTTGAAAAGTTTCATAGTAAGTTCTATCATCCATCTAATAGTTATATATACCTATACGGTAATCAGGATTTAGAAGCGTGTCTTAAGTTTATAAATGATGAATATCTTTATGAATTTGATAGAATAGAGATACCTTCTCATATAGATGACGTGAAAAATTTTGAAGGCATGGTAGAAAGAACTGCTAATTATTCTATAGGTGAGGATGAAGATGAAGAAAATAAGGCATTTTTAGCACTAAATTTCGCCTTTGAGGAAACCCGTAATGGAGAGGTATATTTAGCCACAAAGATACTTTATAACATGTTAATTGAATCCTCAGCATCTCCAATAAAAGCTGCCTTACTTAAAGCTGGCATAGGTGAGTGCATTATTACAAGGGATGATATGAATATGGATCCAACTAAAGAAATATTATTCCCGATAGTAGCTAAAAATGTAGATGCTATAAAGAAGAGTGAATTTATAAATGTTATTATGAATACTCTTAAAGACCTTGTAGACAAGGGATTAGATAAGGACCAATTGAAGGCAGCTATAAACACCGTTGAATTTGATTTGCGTGAAGCTGATCCATGGAGAACTGCAAATAAGGGAATTGAATATAATGATTGGGTTTTAAATAGCTGGATATATGATGGAGATCCTCTTGTTCACTTGAAGTATGAAGATATCCTTAATAAGATAAAAGCTGTTTTAGACAATGGATATTTTGAAAAGTTTATTGAAAAGAATATGGTTAAAAATTCTCATTGTTCTTTAGTAGTTTTGACACCTAAAAAGGGATTAGAAGATGCTAGAAATAAAGCTTTAGAAGAAAAGCTAGAAAATTACAGAAATTCTTTATCAGAAAAAGAAATAAAAGAGCTTATGGAGAGAAATAGAAAATTAAAAGAAGCTCAAGTTAGAGTAGATACCCAAGAAGAAAAGGATACTCTTCCAAAGCTACCTATAGAGGAGATAGATAGAAAAGTAGAAAAAATTCCTCAAGAGGTTGTGAAGGAACAAGGAATAACTATTTTAAAACATCATATTCCTACAAATAAAATAGTGTATATTAATCTTTTATTTGATGGAAAAGTAATGGAAGAAACTTATATTCCTTATTTAGGACTTTTAAAAGATGTTTTAGGGGAGCTTGATACTGAGAAAAGAGTTTATTCTGAATTAATTACTGAAATATATAAAACTACAGGTGGAATAACTTTTGAAAATCAAGTATATACTGAGAAAAATAATAGTCAGGTATATCATCCTAAATTTATAGTTAAATCGAAGGTAATTGGAGATAATATTCAAGCTCTACTAGAATTAGTAAATGAAATAATTACTACTACTAAATTTGATGATTTAAGTAGGCTTAAACAGATTATTAAGGAAATAAAATCTAAGCTTCAAATGAAAATTATAAATGCAGGACATAGAGTTGGGATGAACAGAATATTTGCACAGACTTCATGTGGTGGAGAATACTGGGAAAGAATTAGTGGTGCAACTTATTATGAATTCATTTGTAATCTAGAAAAGAACTTTGATAAATCTGGTGAAGAAGTTAGAAGCAATCTTATTAAAGTTTATGAAACTATATTTAATAAAAATAATTTAATTATATCAGTGGTTGGAGAAGAAAAAGAAGTTGAAACAGTAGTAACTAATATTAATAAGGTTACTTGTAATATTAAAACTGAACCTACTAAATTATATAATATTGAATATAATAGCAAGAAGGATATAGAAGCTATAATAACTCCTAGCAATGTGCAATATGTAGTTAAAGGATTTAACTTTGCAGACCTTGGGTATGAATATTCAGGAAAGATGAGAGCATTTTTAAATATATTAGATAATGAATATTTATATCCTAGAGTTCGTCTTCAAGGTGGAGCTTATGGATGTTATAGTGATATAAATAAGGATGGAAATTTAGCAATTTATTCCTATCGTGATCCAAACCTTGCAAGAACAATAGATATGTATAATGAAGCTTATAAATTCTTGGAAGAAGTAGAATTTACAAAGGAGGATATGGAAAAGTTTATAATAGGATCTGTTGGACAGTTATATAAACCATTAACTCCTGATAGAAAAGGTGAAAAAGCAGTTGAGGATTATATATGTAATGTAACTGAAGAAGATATTCAAAGATGGAGAGATGAACTTTTGAGTACTACTAATGAAGATATAAGAAATTATGCTTCAATGATTAAGGTAGGAATGAATGAAAATTATTGTTGTATAGTAGGTAATGAAGGAAAAATTAGGGAAAATAAAACTATTTTTAATAAAACAAGTAAAATATTATAAAATAACTTGCTTTATATAATAAAGTGTAGTATGCTTAATAAGAACTTAAATTAATAGTAAATAATATAAACCAATATGTTTCAATTAGTACTTAATAAATAGAGTATGTTAATATCGAAATTTTGTTAGTGAATTATTACAATGAATTTAAGAAAAATAAAATTTCGGAGGTATACATTTATGAATGGTACAGTAAAATGGTTTAATGGAGAAAAAGGTTTTGGATTTATTACAGGAGAAGATGGAACAGATGTTTTCGCACACTTTTCTCAAATAAATTCTGATGGTTATAAATCACTTGAAGAAGGTCAAAAAGTTTCTTTTGATGTAGCTAAAGGACCAAAAGGACCACAAGCAGAAAATATTACTATTATCTAGTTTTTAATTAGTAAATATTTACCCCTTAAATAGTTATACTATTTAAGGGGTTTTTTAGATTTTAAAATTACAAATTATTTAGAAGTGTGATTACACAATAATATGCGAATCTTAAATTAATATTCATTTAAATACATCTACATTAATGGCATTTTATAGAGTTAAAAAAGGTGATAAAACATTGGAAGACTTTAAGTTATAATAATGCAAGGTGTTATAAATGAATTTTAGAATAATTTCTAATGCTCTTTTTTTACTATAGCCATCAACATGGTTTGTAACTTTCATCAATAAACCCTCAAAAAATATAATAATATTTTCACTTAATTCTTTAACATCTTCTTGATTTATATACCCATCTTTAATACATATTTCAAGTAAAGCAAGATCACGTTCATTAATATAATCTTTATCAAGCATAGTAGATAAAGATGTTGGGACACTTTTTAATTCATTAGGAAAAATTTCATAATATTCCTTCATAGTATCTTTAACACTAAGATGACCTTGATCTAGAAATATTGATTTAAAGATTTTAGGATTGTTAAAAGCGTGTATAGAGAAACACTTCCAAATACCTAAATAATTCTCTAAAGATGAATTATCTTCACTAATATAATTAGGAAGATCTTGAATATATAAATTATAATATTTCATGCAAGCAAAAAACAAAATATGATTTAAATTTTTAAAGTACTTATATGCAGTAGCAACGTTATATCCTGTAACATGAGCAATTTTTCTTGCTGTAACATTTTCTATACCTTCTTCATCTATAAGTTTATTAGCTGAACTTATGAAAGAAACTATCATTTCTTTTCTTTCTATGGCTGACTTAGTCATAAGATTACCCCTTTAATTTACTCATTATTAATATGTATCTTTATTATAACATTAAAATTTAAATATATAATGATATAAGATTAACTATTTGATTTTTAAATACATAGAATTTGTTAATTAAATAACAAAAAAACGTAAACATGTTTACAAAATGTAATTAGAGGAATAAAATAATATTATAAATATTAAGAAAATTAAAAAAATAATAAGGAAGTGGGAGTATGAAACTAGAAATTGGAAATTTTCATGTGGAAGATATAGTTTTTGGCGAAAAAACAGAATTTGCTCAAGGAATACTAACTATTAATAAAAAGGAAGCATTAGATTTTGTTTTAGAGGACAAGCACATAATTGAAGCAGATTTATTTATTGTTAAACCAGGTGACAATGTACGACTTATGCCAGTAAAAGAGGCTATAGAGCCGAGAGTAAAATTGAATGGAGATTCATTATTTCCAGGTTATACAGGAGATTTAGTTAAAGCAGGTAATGGTAGAACTCATGCACTGAAGGATTGTAGTCTGCTGGTAGTGGGAAAACATTGGGGTGGATTTCAAGATGGACTTATTGATATGAATGGAGAAGGTGCAAAATATACCTACTATTCTCAACTTAAAAATATAGTACTAGTTGCTGATACAGATGAAGAATTTGAAAAAAGAGAACAACAGAAAAAAAATAAAGCTTTAAGAGAAGCAGGACATAAACTTGCAGAATTTATAGGCAGTGTTGTTAAAGATTTAGAACCAGAAGAAATTGAAGAATATGAACTAAAGTCAGTAATAAAACGTGAAAAAAGGGTAAATGAACTTCCAAGTATGGTATTTGTTATGCAACCTCAATCTCAAATGGAAGAGTTAGGGTATAACACATTTTTGTATGGATGGGACATGAATCGTATGCTACCAACCTTTATGCATCCCAATGAAGTTTTAGATGGAGCGTTGGTATCAGGTAGTTTCATGCCTTGCTCATCTAAATGGTCAACTTATGAGTTTCAAAATAATCCTACAATAAAAAGACTTTATAAAGAACACGGAAAGACAATAAATTTCTTAGGAATAATAATGTCAAATCTGAATGTAGCTTTAGAACAAAAAAACCGTGCCGCACTATTTGTAGCACAGATTGCAAAGTCTATTGGAGCTGATGGTGCAATAGTTGCAGAGGAAGGGTATGGCAACCCTGATGCAGATTTTACAGCCTGTATAGTTGCTCTTGAAGATGCGGGAGTAAAAGTTGTAGGACTTACTAATGAGTGTACTGGAAGAGATGGACAATCACAGCCACTAGTTTCTATGGATGAAAAGGCTGATGCTATAGTGTCTTGTGGTAATGTGTCAGAATTAATAACTCTTCCACCAATGAAAACTGTTATAGGAGAATTAGAATCTCTAGGTAGAGACGGTGTATCTGGTGGTTGGGAAAATGATGAGATACTTGGACCTTCTGTAAGATCAGATGGATCAATAATAATGGAGAATAATGCTATGTTCTGTGGAGATCAGGTTTGTGGTTGGTCGCAAAAAACAATGATAGAGTTTTAGTAACTAGGAGGGGATAAAATGAAAAAGGCAGTAATATATATAAACCAATTCTTTGGTCAAATAGGTGGAGAAGATAAGGCAGATTTTGAGCCTATAATTAAGGAAGGCACAATAGGACCGACTATAGAACTAAATAAAAACTTAGATGCAGAAGTTACTCATACAATAATTTGTGGAGATAACTTTATGGGATCTAATACAGAAGAAGCTATAAAAAGAATCATATCTGAACTTAAAAATATAGAATTTGATATTTTCTTTGCAGGCCCAGCTTTTCAAGCAGGAAGATATGGTGTTGCGTGTGGTGAAATCTGTAATGCTGTTAAAGAAGAATTTAATGTCCCAGTAATTACTTCTATGCACATAGAAAACCCTGGGGTAGAAATGTTTAAAAGAGATATGTATGTTTTTGTAGGAGGACATAGTGCAGCTAAAATGAGAGGTGATATAAAAGCTATGGCAACCTTTGGAAATAAGCTTTTAAAAGGTGAAGAAACCCTTGGTGCTGAAGTAGAAGGATATTATCCTAGAGGGATAAGACATCAAATTTGGAGAAAAGATGGTAAGTTGGGTGCTGATAGAGCAGTAGAAATGCTTATAGATAAATTATATGGAAGACCGTTTATCACTGAACTTCCAATTCCTAAAACAGATATAGTACCTATAGCAGAGCCAATTAAAGATCTTAAAAATGCAACTATAGCACTTTTAAATACAGGAGGTATCGTACCTGTAGATAATCCAGATAGAATTCAATCAGCATCTGCAACAAGATGGGGAAGATATAATATTGATGGCGTAGATGCTCTAAAAGGTGGAGTTTATAAAACAATCCATGCTGGATTTGACCCTGCAGCAGCAGATGCAGATCCTAATGTAATAGCTCCAATAGATGCATTAAGAGCATATGAAAAAGAAGGGAAATTCAAAAAACTACATGAGTATTTCTATTCAACAGTTGGCACTGGAACTACTCAAGCTGAGGCAAAGAGAATGGCACAGGAGATTTTAGTTCATCTTAAAGATGAAGGTATAGATGGAGTTATAATGGTTTCTACGTGAGGAACTTGTACGCGTTGCGGTGCAACCATGGTTAAGGAAATTGAAAAATCAGGTATGCCAATTGTACAAATGGCAAACTTAATTCCAGTTTCAAAAACAGCAGGAGCAAACAAGATTATTCCTACTATATCTATTCCATATCCGCTAGGAGATCCAGGAACTTCAAAAGAAGAACAATGGAAACTTCGTTACCACAGAGTTGGAGTTGCATTAGATGCCTTAGCTACAGATGTAAAAGAACAAACTGTTTTTAAAGTTAAGTTTTAATATTTAAGGGCTGTGAAAGTAAATTTACAGCCCCTAAAGAAAACCTACGGCATAATTATCTACTCTAATTTTAAGGAGGATATTGTTATGGGAAATAATAACACTAATACAACATTAGATATAAAGACTAAAAAAAAGCAAGGGTCAAATATAGTTTTTATTATTTCATTAGTTATAACTTTTGTTATTGTATTTTGGGGAATTTTAGATAAAAGTGGTTTTGAACAAATATCCAATAGTGCTCTTAATTTTTTAACTGAAAAATTTGGCTGGGCATACCTGCTTTCTATGATGATATTTGTAGTATTCTCAGTGGTATTAGCATTTAGTAAATTTGGAAAGATAAAGCTTGGTGCAGATGATTCAAAACCAGAATATAGCACTGTTGCTTGGTTTGCAATGCTATTTGGAGCAGGTATGGGAATAGGACTAGTATTTTGGGGAATTGCTGAGCCTATATCTCATTTTGTAGCTCCAATGGAAGGTATGGCTCCAGGGTCTGTTGAAGCTGCAAATTTTGCTTTTAAATCTTCCTTTATGCATTGGGGATTTCACCCTTGGGCAAATTATAGTATTATAGGTCTCGCTCTAGCATATTTCCAATTTAGAAAAAATAAACCCGGACTAATTAGTAGCATATTTATTCCGTTATTAGGAGAAGAAAGAGTAAAGGGTCCAATTGGTAAAACTATTGATATACTTGCAGTATTTGCCACAGTAGCTGGAGTTGCAACTTCTTTAGGACTTGGAACACTACAAATTAATAGTGGATTAAGTTATATGTTTGGGATTCCAGAAACATCAATAGTTCAGCTAATTATAATATTTGTTATAACAGTAATAGTTATTTGGACTGCAGTTAGTGGGATTGAAAAAGGTATTAGTGCAATATCAAATATAAACTTGGTCATTGCTTTTGGAATCTTAATTTTATCTCTATTTATAGGGCCAACCATAAAGATAATAAATACTTTTTTAAATGGTACAGGTGGTTACTTAACAGAGTTTATAGAGAGTAGCTTGCATATTGAACCTTTTGCAAGTAATAAATGGGTAAATAGTTGGAGGATATTTTACTGGGCATGGTGGATTGCTTGGGCTCCTTTTGTAGGCGTGTTTATTGCTAGAATATCCAAAGGAAGAACTATTAGAGAGTTTATAATTGGAGTTATTGTAGCACCAAGTATTGTATCTATAATTTGGTTCTCAGTATTTGGAACTCTTGGAGTAAATCTTGGTATTACTGGCGAGCTTACAATGGATGTATTAAAGAACTTAGCTGCATCACCAGAAACTGCATTCTTCCAAGTTATAACTAAATATCCACTAGGAAGTATAATTTCAGTATTTACTATAATATTATTAGGTACTTTCTTCATTACTTCAGCTAACTCAGCAACTTTTGTGTTAGGTATGTTATCCTCAAATGGAGATTTAAATCCATCTAATAAAAAGAAAATAATATGGGGTATACTTCAGGCACTGCTAGCTACAGCTTTATTGTTATCAGGTGGATTAGCATCATTACAAACAGCATCTGTAGTTGCTGCATTTCCGTTCATTATAGTAATGCTTTTATGTTGCGTTTCCCTGTGGAAGGCACTTAAAGCTGAAAAGATATAATTGGTAATTTAGATAGATTGTAAGGTATATATGTTAAGTTAATTTATAAAGTTTAAGGGAGGCATAGACTCCCTTTTTAATATTCATTTTTATAAGCGACAGTTAAAGCTATATATTAATATTTTTATTATAATTTTATAGAAGATTAAAGATTTATCTATACCCTATGTAGATAATATAATATTTTGAATGTACTTTTTCTTTTAGAACACAATAATTTAATATATGATACAATAGATACAAATATAAATAGTAAGGTGTGTAAAGATGGAAGAATTAAGAAAAGCAATTGATGAAATTATAAAAGAACAGATTATAAAATTAGTTATTAGTAATAAGATGAATAAAGATATAGAATATAACAAAATAATATTTATATTAAAGGAAAACAACTCGAAGGAGTATTATCAAATAGAAAAGTATACTGATAAGCAGGTATTTCATGAAAATATTCATTTAGATTTATTAAAGGAAAAAGTCTTAGAGTATACAATGGATAATTATAAACAAGTTTCTGCTTGGGCAAGTAATATTACCTTTGATTTAAGAATATCTAAAAAGGGTAAAGTTCATTTAGGAAAGAAAACAAGCAATAATGAAAGTCTTATTAATAAAGAACATAATAAAGAAAAGAATTATATCCTTAAAGAAGGAATGATAATTGAGCCCCTTATAGATTTAGGAATCTTCACTAAAGAAGGCAAAGTGGTAAATTCTAAGTATGATAAGTATAAACAAATAAATAGATTTGTTGAAATCATTGATGATGAAATTAAAAAGAATGATTATAAAGAGCTTACAATTTTAGATTTTGGATGTGGGAAATCTTATTTAACCTTTGTACTATATTACTACTTTGTAGAGATTAAGAAAATTAATGTTAAGATGATAGGTCTAGATCTTAAGAAGGATGTAATCGAAAAGTGTAATGATATATCTAAAAGATATAATTATGAAAACTTACACTTTGAACTTGGAGATATAAATGGATTTAAATATAATGATAAGGTTGATATGGTAATTACCTTACATGCTTGTGATACTGCTACAGATTATGCATTATATAATGCTATTAAATGGAATAGCAAAATGATTTTTTCTGTACCTTGTTGTCAGCATGAGTTTAATAAGCAAATGAACACAGAATCCTTATCTATACTTACTAGATACGGCATAGTTCAAGAAAGAGTAGCAGCTCTCATGACTGATGCAGTAAGAGGAAATCTTTTAGAATCTGTAGGATATAAAACTCAGCTTTTAGAATTTATAGATATAGCTCATTCTCCTAAAAACATATTAATTAGGGCATCAAAGGCTAGTATAGCTAAGGAAAAAAAGGAAAAGGCACTTTCAGAGGTTAATGCTTTAATGAATGAATTTAATTTGAATCCTACATTGTTTAATTTATTAAAGCAGGATGAATTAATTTAGTGGTTTATAATATTTGTTACAAGGTAACCTCCTTTAAGTTTGTATATAGTGCTTCACAAGGAGATGATTTAAATTATGATAATTAATAAAATCAATTTTAACTTAGCTCAAGAAATAGTAAATGCAGTTAAAGAGGTTGTAGATAAAGATATAAATTTTATAGATATTAATGGGATAATTATAGGTAGTACAGATAAATCTAGACTTAACACCTTTCATCAAGCAGGATATAATGCTATAAAAACTTTGAGTAATGTAACTGTTGAAGATAATGAGGAATATAAAGGAAGTAGAAAAGGTATAAACTATCCCATAAAAATAAACAATATTGCAGTAGGTGCTATAGGTATAACTGGAGAGCCTAGTGAAGTTAGTAAATTTGGATTTTTAGTCACTAAAATCACAGAAATATTTATAAAAGAACAGCAGCTAAATTATAAGTATGAAGCAGATAAACAGAGAATAAATTATGTTGTAAAGTCGTTGATATATAATAATGTTGAAGATAAAAATGAAATTGAAAATATTCTTCAGGAATTTGGAATAGAGTTAGATCAGCAGTTTGCAATAGTTATTTTAAAGATAAATAAGTATCATAATCTTAGAGAACTAGAGACTATAGAAAACCATATAAAAGGTGTATTAGATGATATTGGTAATATATTCAAGCTATATATTTATCCTAATGAATTCATAGCGTTAGTAAACCAGGAAAGATATAATAAATTAAGAAACACTCATTTGGAAACATTAAGTAAGTATCATGGAATTTTAACTGGGGGAGTAGGTAGGTTAAAGGGTTTATATGAAGCGTATAAATCCTATGAAGAAGCTAGAATTGCCCTTAAGTACTCCGCTGAAAACCATGATATTTTAACTTATCTTGATAGCTTGAATTTAGAGCTTATTTTAGAGAGTGTAGATACTGAAACAAAAAATCAGTATAAGGATAAGGTATTAAAATCTCTTGATGAAGAGGATATAAATCTATTGGAGGTTTATTATAAAAATGATATGTCTCTAAAACAAACTGCAGAAGAGCTATATGTACATAAAAATACCCTTCAGTACAGATTAGAAAGAATATATGAAAAATCAGGATTTAATCCAAGAAAATTTAATGAATCCGTAATACTTTATTTAGCTATAAAACTATCATAAAAGGAAAAATGCAAAGAAATTTTTAATAATGAATTATCTCAAAATTGATTAAATCTAAAGTTTTTATTGAAATTGTAACTATATGGAATAATAGGTATCAATCAAATAAAAATGAGGATTAATTATAACCAATTTTGAGATATTTTTATTTATAAGTAAAATTATTTTTATGAAGGATTTTAAATTTAAAAATTCAATATTAGATATGACAAAAATTAAGGTGTGAAAACGTATTATTTTGTTGTATGTAACATAGAAGTGACAAAAATCCTTTGATATAATTTGATAAAAGGAGGAGGTAGCAATGAAAATTGTAATTTCTATAGATTCTTTAAAGGGAAGTTTAACTTCAATTGAAGCAGCTAATGCAATAAAAACAGCAATATTGAATGTAGATAATAATTCAGATATAAAAATAATGCCCTTAGCAGATGGGGGAGAGGGAACTGTAGATGCTTTAGTAGAAGGCATGAATGGTGAAGGCAAAATTATATCTGTTACAGGTCCAGTGGCAGAAAAGGTGGAGGCTAAGTATGGGATATTAAAAAATAACAATACAGCAATAATAGAAATGGCTCAAGGGGCAGGTTATGCACTAGTTCCACCAGAACTAAGAAATCCTTTAAAAACTACTACCTATGGAGTTGGAGAAATAATAAAAGCTGCCATAAAAGAGGGATGTAGAAACTTTATAGTTGGAATAGGTGGAAGTGCTACTAATGATGCAGGAGTAGGAATGCTACAGGCCTTAGGGTATGAGTTTTATGATGAAAATAATGAACCTGTTGGTTTGGGTGGCCAGGTATTAAATAAGATAAAAACTATAAAAATACATAATAAATTGAAGGAACTAGATGAGTGTACCTTCAAAATAGCTTGTGATGTGACCAATCCTTTGTATGGAGAAAATGGAGCAGCCTATGTTTATGGACCACAAAAAGGTGCAACTATTGATATGGTGAAAGAATTAGATAGAGGACTTAGAAATTTTGCACAGGTGGTTAAAAAAGAATTAGGAAAAGATATAGCTGAGACAGAAGGTGTGGGAGCAGCAGGTGGACTTGGATTTGCATTTTTAGGATTCTTAAATTCAAAACTAGAATCTGGAATTAAAATAATATTAGAAGAAATTAAGTTAGAAGAAGCTATAAAGGATGCAGATTTAGTTATTACTGGAGAGGGTAGACTAGATAATCAAACTGCCATGGGAAAAGCGCCTATAGGAGTCGCTAAGCTTGCTAAAAAACATAAGGTTAAGGTAATAGCAGTGGCAGGATGCACTACAGAAGATGCTGTTAAGTGTAATGAAGAAGGAATAGATGCTTATTTTTCTATAATAAATTCAGCTATGACTATAGAAGAAGCAGTTAATAAAGAAACAGCTATAAAGAATATGACATCAACAATGACACAAATTTTTAGACTTGTAAAGACAATGAAAGAATAAAAATCTTAAATAGGGGTGACGATAATGGAAGTACAGATTACAACATTAGGAGCTTTACTTGGACTTGTAGTAGCCATAGTATTAATCATTAAAAAAGTACAACCTGTATATAGTTTAATATTAGGTGCAGTAGTTGGAGGGTTAGTAGGTGGAGCTGGAATTGAAGGAACCGTAAGTGTAATGATAAGCGGAGCAAAAGATATCATGCCAGCAATCCTTCGTATAGTGACCTCTGGAGTTTTAGCAGGAGTACTTATTAAGACAGGAGCAGCAGCTAAAATTGCAGATCAAATTGTGAAAAGCTTAGGTGAGAAAAGAGCACTATTTGCCATAGCGTTATCAACCATGATACTAACAGCTGTTGGAGTATTTATAGATGTAGCAGTAATAACAGTAGCACCTATAGCCCTTGCAATAGCAAAGAAATTAGGATATTCACCTATGGTTATACTTTTAGCTATGATTGGTGGAGGTAAGGCAGGAAATATAGTATCGCCAAACCCTAATACCATAGCAGCAGCAGAAAATTTTGGAGTAGAATTGTCATCTTTAATGGTAGCTAATATAATTCCTGCCATAGTTGGACTTGTAGTTACAGTAATATTGACTTCTTTACTTAATAAAAAGTATAGAGGTGCAAAAGAAACAAAAATAGAAGAAGTTGAAGAGGTGGAATTGCCATCTTTCTTTGCAGCAATAATTGGTCCAATTGTAACTATAATTTTACTATCACTTAGACCATTAATAGGAATATCAATAGATCCACTTATAGCATTGCCAGTTGGAGGTATTATAGGAGTTTTAGTTATGGGTAAAGGTAAAAATATTAACGAATATCTAACCTTTGGATTATCTAAAATGATGCCTGTAGCAATACTTTTAATAGGGACAGGTACTGTAGCAGGAATAATAAAGGCATCAGGATTACAGGCTACAACTATAGGAATGCTTAATGCTTTAAATATGCCAGCATTTGTATTGGCACCTATTTCTGGAATATTAATGTGTGCTGCTACAGCTTCAACAACCTCAGGGTCAACTATAGCATCAGCTACATTCTCACAAGCCATAGTGGGAGTAGGTATATCACCTATAGGAGGAGCGGCGATGGTTCATGCTGGAGCTACAGTTCTTGATCATCTACCACATGGTTCTTTCTTCCATGCAACAGCAGGAGCAACAGGGATGAGCATAGGACAGCGTTTGAAATTAATACCATATGAATCTTTAGTAGGATTATCAATGACTTTAGTTTCTACAATAATGTGGGGAATTATATTCTAGTTTAGTAAGTATAGATATAATAGTTAAAAAGAAATACAATATTTAAATTTTAAAAGTAGTAGAGCAATATCAAGTTTTAAAATCCATAGACTCTTCATTAAATAGGAAAATACTATCATTAAGGAATACTTATGAATTCTTTGATGATAGTATTTTTATTTTAAAGCCTTCTTTAAATCACTAGTCATTGACTATAATATTAATTAATTTTAGCAATTAATAATTAATATGTTAACCTATAAAATTGTAAATTACAAAAATGTAAGATAAGTGTAAGTTACTTCGATAACATATGTGAACTAAGAGATGTATAATAAACTTATAAGGAGGAGTTGCAATGAAGAAGTTATTGGTTAAACTTACTTTAGGGATTATTGTTTTAATGACAGCACTTGGAGTTTTTGTTTTACAAGATGGATATTCTTTATATAGAGCTGCTACCTCTGATATAGGGGTACAAGAAAAAATTAATGATATAAGAAATGGTAAGGATTATGTAACTATAGATGGGATCTCTAAAGACTTCCTAGATGCTATTGTATCCGTAGAAGATCATAGATTTTATAATCATAATGGAATAGATTTAATAGCCATAGGAAGGTCAGCTATTAGTAATATAGATGCAGGGAAAATAATTATGGGGGGAAGTACAATAACACAGCAATTAGCAAAAAACTTATTTTTTACCCATGAGCAAAGATTGGAAAGAAAAATTGCCGAAATTTTTGTGGTTAGAGAACTAGAAAATAATTACTCAAAGGAAGAAATATTAGAGCTATATGTAAATGTAATATATTATGGCGATGGCTATTCTGGAATTAAACAAGCCTCTAAAGGATATTTTAATACATCACCCAATGAAATAACTTTATCTCAATCATTGTTGTTAGCAGGACTACCACAATCACCAGAAAACTATGCATTATCTAAAAATTATGAAAGAGCAAAGAAAAGAAGTGAGGTTGTATTAATGTCTATGATAAGAAATAATGTTATTTCAAGAGAGGAAGCAGAATCATTATGTAATGATAATATGGATAAAACTTTCAATAAAGCTACTCTTGCTTCAGGAACTACAAATTAATGATTGAAAAAGATATAAATTAAAACTTATAGGTTGTACTTTAATAATAATGGGTATAACCTATATTTTTGTACTTTTAATGTGGTATGATTAGTATATATAGTATGAGAATGTATTTTTAATATTATTTAATTGTAAATAGTTGGGGTAAATTTATTTGCAATTACTAGTTATATAGGGGGTTACTATGGAGATTAAAGATCAAGAAGTAGAAAAAAGTGTGAATATAAAGAAGAGGATAATTATAGGTATTATAATTTCCATTAGTATTTTGCTAATTATATATTTAAGCACATCTTTATATTTTATGAAGAGATTTTATTTTGGAACTAAGATTAATGGAGTTAGTGTTACTGGAAAAACCACGGAAGATATAGAAGCTGATATATTAGCAGAAAGTGAAGCTTATATATTAAAGTTAAAGCAAAGAGGTAATGTTGAAGAAAATATAAATGGAAGGGATATTGAATATAAGTATAGTTTAAAAAATAAAATTGAAGATTTGAAGGAATATCAAAGTGCTTTTGGATGGATTTATGGAATTTTTAATACTAGTGATTATAAGTTAGAAAGAAAAGTATCTTATAATGATGAATTGTTAAAAAAGAAGTTCCATAGTTTAAATTGTTTTAAGAATGATAATATAATTAAACCTGAGAATGCTAAAATTCAATATGAAAATAATGAATACGTAATTAAAGAAGAGATTCAAGGAAATATGGTAAATAAAGATATACTATACAAAAAAGTTAAGGAAGCACTTAATAATAAAGTAGACGAAATAAATTTAGATGAAACTAAGTGCTATGAAGAGCCAAAGTATACTGTTAATTCAAAGGAAGTGGTAAAGGCTAAAAATACTCTTGATAAGTATATAAGTTCAGTAATTACTCATAATTTTGGAGATAATAAAGAAGTGTTAAATGGAAATTCTATTCATAATTGGCTTCATATTGATAAAAACTTTAAGGTATCTATTGATGAAGAAAAGGCAAGAGAATATGTAAATTCACTGTCCATTAAATATGATACCTATGGGGCTGCAAGGAATTTTAAAACCTCCCTTGGAACTACTGTAAATGTAAGCGGAGGTGACTATGGATGGTTAATTAATTATAGTGAAGAAACTGAAGCTTTAATTAATGCTATTAAAGATGGAAAAAAGGAAGAAAGACAACCTATATATGCTCAAACAGCTGTAGCTTATGGTGCAAATGATTTCGGAAGTACCTATGTAGAAATTAATTTAACAACCCAGCATATATGGTTTTACAATGATGGAGTTTTAATTACAGAAGGTCCTATGGTTAGTGGCAATGCTGATAGTAAACATGCTACTCCATCAGGTATTTACAGTTTAACTTATAAAGAGAAAAATGCAACTTTAAGAGGAGAAAATTATGCGGCACCCGTTAGTTATTGGATGCCTTTCAATGGGGATATTGGTATCCATGATGCTACTTGGCGCTCAAAATTTGGAGGGCAAATTTATATAACAGATGGTTCTCATGGATGTATAAATACTCCATATGATGTTGCTAATAAGATATTTGAATATATAACTCAAGGTACACCAGTAATATGTTATTTTTAGTTTGATTATATAATTAAACCATAGAACTCTTTTTAGTAAAGTAGAATATTATAATTACTATAGAACTAAAAGGAGTTGAAACTATTTGGCTAGGGAAGTTAAAGTTATGCAGCCAAGTAATCCTACAGATGAAGAAAGACATATGATGCTGAGACTTGCTTTAGAAGAAGTAGGTCGAATAGAAGACTATGATAATTTAATTGAACTACTTAGCCCACCAAAGGACATTACAACCATATTACCACCAGGCAGATGTAAGGGGATTAATGTAGGTATAATAGGAGGAGGAATTGCAGGTTTATCTGCTGCTTTTGAGCTTAGGAAATTAGGTTTTGACATAACTATATTTGAACAGCAAAAGGAACGTATAGGAGGAAGAATTTATACTTACTATTTTGATGAAAATAAAAGATTTTATGGTGAGCTTGGTGCTATGAGAATACCAGTAAGTCATGAAGCTACATGGAAGTATATAAATCTATTTAAATTAAAAACAACACCCTTTATTCAAAATAATGATAATGCCTTTATTTATGTGAGAAATAAAAGAGCTATCAATGATCCAGATGGAAGAAGTGTTATGGAGAAAATATATCCTGAATTTAATTTAGCACCATGGGAAAGAAAAGAACCTTGGCAAAAACTTGTAAGTTATGGCTTAGGAGCTAGCTTACTTCAAATTAGTCCAGATATAAGAAGAGAGTTGTTGCAAAATAAAAAAAATTACTCTCCAGTAATTGAATATTTTGATAGTATAAGCATAAGAAGAGAGCTTGAAGAACGGGGATTAAGTGAAGGTGCTATAGAATTAATATCATGCATTGCAACTTTCTCGGGATGGTTATATGACAATAGTTATATTGAAAGTCTCCAAGAACAGTATGCTGTAGATGATGCTTTTAGGTACCAAATAGACGGAGGAACAGTATGGTTACCTATTGCAATGTATCATTCATTAATGTCACTTGACCCAAAAGAATATAATGACATTTTACAGAATCAACTAGGACATATAACTTGGAAAAGTGGGAATAGAATAGAAGGTATATACAAAAATAACGAAGATAATAAAGTTATTTTAGAATATAAAAGTGAAGAAGAAATAAGTAGTCACCACCAGAGCTTTGATTTTGTAATATGCACTATACCATTTTCTAGCCTTCGTAATGTAAATGTATATCCTATGTTTAGTACAGAAAAAATGCAAGCAATCAAAGAAGTTAATTATATAGCAGGACAAAAAACTATCTTTATGTGTAAAGAGAGATTTTGGGAAGAAGGGGGCCCTAGTAGAGCAATAATAGGTGGAGCCTCTTATACAGATTTACCAATAGGAAGTATATGGTACCCATCTTATAATATTGAGTACAATATTGCTGATTTGGAAAGTCAGGTAATACCTTCTTTGAGAAGAGAGTATAAAGGTTATGGAGGGGCTGGGGTTCTTTTAGCATCCTACAATCTATCTAGAGACGCGGTACGTCTTGGTAATTTAGAACCAATAACTAGGTTAGAATGGATAAAAACACAAGTAGAGCATGTCCAAGGACTCAAAAAAGGATATCTTGATGATACAGTATTAGATAGTAAAACCATACAATGGGATAACGAACAAGGATTTTTTGGAGCTGTTTGCTATTATATGCCTGGTCAAAAAAGGCTATTTGCCTATGCTTCTAGCCAGCCTGAATATGATAATAGAGTATATTTTGCTGGTGAACATATTTCACAGGAGCATGGATGGATACAAGGAGCAATAAAAAGTGCAATGATTGCTGCAAATGAAGTAGCAGAACATTGTAAAAATTATATAAAAACAGTTATGAATTGAAAATAAGAGGTTATATCAAAATATATTAATTTATGATTAATAGATTATTTTGATATGGCCTTTTCTAATATTAATTTTAATATAGGATATATGTTAAAGGTTGTAACAAATGGTACATAACTTCTGCTACATTTTGTTTATAATAAAGGTAGTAAATCAGTAGGGGGTATTACCATGAATTTAAATAATTTAATGAGACAACACGGAGACATATCAGATGAAATAAGGCTAATAAAAGAAATGATAAATAAAAATGTTATGGCATTAAATGCAATGGAAGCAGCAAGCCATATAAATAAACTCGCAGGGAAATTACAAATTCACTTAACATCAGAGGATAAATTTTTATATCCAACCTTGATTAATGGTAAAGATTTATCACTTAAGAAAATGGCTAATTTATATATGAATGAAATGGGTGAAATTTCACAAGTATTTACTAGTTATAAAAATAAATTTAATACTAAGAATAAAATTGAAGCTAATTTAATGGGATTTGTTGAAGAAACTAAGTGTATATTAAAAGCTATAGAGACAAGGATTACCAAGGAAGAAAATGAATTATATAAAATGATAAATGTCAATTAGCATCAAAAATTTTTGTGTAATTAATTACATAAAATGTAATTAATTAATATATAATAGGTAGTTTATACAATAAATTAGTTAATATTAAATAAAAATACAATAAATTGATTTAACACAAATAAAATATTTAAAGAATATAAATTCACAAAATATTATCTTGTAAAATTAAAAATGTATGATAATATACAATGAATTTTAAGAAAAACAGCTAAATACAAGGGTTTGAAAATGATTTAAAATGGTTAGAATAGAATTATTTTAAATCATTTTTTTATTTAAGTGATTATATTTGCAAGTATAAAAATACTAAATTTCAGTTGTACATAATAATTTTATAAAAATGCTATACTTTATAAAAAGTGTGTGATATAATTAAAAACATGTTATTGGAGTCCAATTATTTTTGTTAAAAAAATATATTTTGCATAAACTAAAGATTATATATTGCATAAGTTTATAAAGTTTTTAGTTGAAAATAATAAAAGATGGTGGTGTTTTTTATATGACTAAGAAAAAATTCAAAAGAGTATTAGTAGCAAATAGAGGAGAAATTGCAATAAGAATATTTAGAGCTTGTCATGAGCTTGGAATAAGAACTGTTGCTATATATTCTGAGGAGGATAAGCTTTCTCTTTTCAGAACAAAGGCCCATGAAGCCTATCAGATTGGAAAGAATAAAAGCCCTGTTGACGCTTATTTAAATATTGATGAAATAATTAATCTTGCATTAAAAAAGCGTGTAGATGCCATCCATCCAGGTTATGGATTTCTATCTGAAAATCCTGAGTTTGCTAGAAAGTGTAAAGAGGCAGGAATAGAATTTATAGGACCTAAAGCAGAAATGATGGATAGATTAGGGGATAAAATAAAATCAAAAATTGTAGCAAAAGAAGTTGGTGTACCTGTAATACCAGGAGTTGAAAAACCAATTACTTCAGAGACGGAAGCAATTAAATTTGCAAAAGAATGTGGATATCCAATCATGCTAAAGGCTGCTGCCGGTGGTGGTGGAAGAGGTATGAGGATAGTAAGAAAAGAAGAAGAACTTCTGGAGTCTTTTAAAAGTGCTAAAAATGAGGCAAAAAAGGCTTTTGGAATAGATGATATATTTATAGAAAAATATCTAGAAGGACCTAAACATATTGAGATTCAAGTTCTTGGAGATAAGCATGGTAATATAGTTCACCTTTATGAAAGAGATTGTTCAATACAAAGAAGACATCAAAAGGTTATTGAATTTAGCCCAGCAATATCTCTAAGTGAAGAAAAAAGACAAGTTATCTGTGAAGATGCTTTAAAGATTGCAAAATCCGTAGGATACATAAGTGCTGGAACTTTAGAGTTCTTAGTAGATATACATGGCAATCACTATTTTATTGAGATGAATCCAAGAATACAAGTAGAACATACTGTTAGCGAAATGACTACAGGAATAGATATCGTTCAAAGTCAAATTTTAATAGCACAGGGATATAGTTTAGATTCTAAGGAAATAGGAATATGTTCACAAGAAGATGTAAAACCAAGAGGTTTTGCAATCCAATGTAGGGTAACTACAGAAGATCCTTCTAATAGTTTTGCCCCAGATACAGGGAAAATAGATGTTTATAGAACAGGTTCAGGATTTGGGATAAGACTAGATGGAGGAAATGGATTTAGTGGTGCTGTAATTAGTCCTTATTACGATAGTTTACTTGTAAAAACAACAGCTTATTCTAGAACCTTTGAAGATACAATTAGAAAATCCATACGTTCCATTAAAGAGTTGAATATTACTGGAGTTAAGACCAATATAGATTTTCTAATAAACGTATTAAATAATGAAACCTTTAGAAGAGGACAATGTGATACTAATTTTATAGCAGATAATCCTCAATTATTTGATATAAAACCTAGAACTGATGAAGAATATAAGGTTTTAAAAATCATTGGAGAAAAAATAGTAAATGAAACTAAGGGAAATAAGAGAGAATTTGACGTACCAGTTATTCCAGTTATAGACTCTTTAGAAGGCATACAAGGTACGAAGAAAATATTAGATGAACAAGGTCCAGAGGGCGTTGTTAATTGGATTAAGAATCAGAAAAAACTATTAATTACTGATACTACTATGAGGGATGCGCAGCAATCTCTAATGGCCACAAGAGTGAGAAGTAGAGATATGTTCAACATTGCAAAGGCGACCTCAGCCTATGGAAGAGATCTATTTTCTCTTGAGATGTGGGGTGGAGCTACCTTTGATACGGCTTACAGATTCTTAAAAGAATCTCCATGGGAAAGACTTGAAGAATTAAGAAAAAGAATTCCTAATGTTATGTTCCAGATGCTGATAAGAGGAGCTAATGGAGTAGGATATAAAAATTATCCAGATAACGTAATAAGAGAATTTATAAGAGAATCTTCAAAGAGTGGTATAGACATATTTAGAATTTTTGACTCACTTAACTGGTTAAAGGGTATAGAAACTTCTCTTGATGAAGTTTTAAACTGTGGGAAATTAGCAGAAGTTGCTCTATGCTATACTGGAGATATTTTAGATGTAACTAGAGATAAATATAGTCTTGAATACTATGTAAATAAGGCTAAAGAAATAGAAAAAATGGGAGCTCATATACTTGCTATAAAGGATATGTCTGCATTGCTTAAACCTTATGCAGCTAAAAAACTTATTAAAGCATTAAAAAATGAGATTTCAATACCTATTCATTTACATACCCATGACACTACTGGAAATGGTGTAGCAACTGTTCTTATGGCAGCTGATGCAGGAGTAGATATTGTAGATACAACCTTTAATAGTATGTCTGGTTTAACTAGCCAACCAGCTCTAAACTCTGTTGTAGCAGCTCTTGAAAATACAGACAGAGATACTGGCATAAATGTAAGTGAAATTCAAAAGTTATCAAATTATTGGGATGCTGTAAGACCAGTATATGAACAGTTTGAATCAGGACTTAAGTCAGGTAGAGCAGAGATTTATAAATATGAGATTCCAGGGGGACAATATTCAAACTTAAAACCTCAGGTAGAAAGTTTTGGACTTGGTCATAGATTTGAAGAAGTTAAATCTATGTACAAAGAGGTAAATAATATGGTAGGGGATATAATAAAAGTTACACCTTCTTCAAAAATGGTAGGGGACATGGCTATTTTCATGGTTCAAAATGGATTAACTTCTGAAAATATCTGTGAAAAAGGAAGAAATATGGCTTTCCCAGATTCGGCAGTATCTTATTTCAAAGGGATGATGGGTCAACCAGAAGGTGGATTCCCAGAGGAACTACAAAAGATAGTTTTAAAGGGTGAAAAGGCTATAACGGATAGACCAGGAGAATTATTACCACCTGAAGACTTTAATAAAATTGAAGAATATTTAAAGGATAAATACAAATATAATCCATCTAAAAAAGATGTTATAAGTTATGCTTTATATCCTGAAGTATTTGAAGACTTCTTAAAATTTGTTTCAGAATATGGTGATGTAAGTCGTATGGGTAGTGATGTATTCTTCCATGGACTTGCAGAGGGTGAAACTTGTGAGGTTGAAGTCGCAGAAGGAAAGACACTTATAGTTCAATTTATAGAAATAGGTAAATTAGATTCAGAAGGATATAGAACTCTAGCCTTTGAGATTAATGGAAATAGAAGAGAAATTAAAATTAAGGATAAAACAGCAAGTGATTTAAAGAGTAATGGTAGTGATAGCTCTATAAAGATGGCTAATGTTGAGGATAAGCTAGAGATTGGAGCAAGTATTCCGGGAACTATAATTAAAGTCTTAGTAGAAAAAGGACAACAAGTTAAAGAAGGAGAAAGCTTACTGACAATAGAAGCAATGAAAATGGAAACTAATATAGTAGCTTCTATGGACGGTATTATTGACTCCATTCTTGTATCAGAAGGACAACAAGTAAAGACAGGACAATTACTAGTAAAATTAAAGTAATAATTTATATTTTAAATTCCTAGTAATATATAATTGCAACCCTATAAAAAATTTATATATATTATAAAAGACTTACTTAATGTTGTATCACTAAGTAAGTCTTTTGCATTGTGATTATACTCACTAAATATTATAATGAGTAATTGATTTTCACATTAAGCAGTAGTTGGTGGAGTGAAAACTCTTGTAGCAAGTTCTTCATCTAACATATATAAGGCTGCTGGATTATCTTCAGCTCTTTTAATCTTTTTAAGAAGAGTATTAAAGGTATTTTCCTCTTCAACCTGTTCATCTATGAACCATCTAAGTAAGCTCATAGTTGCATGTTCTTTTTCTTCAGAAGCAATATCTGCTAACTTATAAATTCTACTTGTAACTAGTTGTTCATGTTTATAACCAGTTTCAAACACGTCTATTATACTTTCATATTTGCCCTCTGGTTTATCAATTTTATCTAATTCAACAACACCATTCTTTTGAAAAATATAGTCATAAAGTTTCATTGCATGAAATAATTCTTCTTGAGCTTGAACTCTAAAGAAATTAGCTATTCCACTTAAATCAACAGATTCAGCATAGGCTGACATAGCTAAATAAGTGTAAGATGAATAAAATTCAAAGTTTACTTGGTCATTAAGATTTTTTAATAAATTATCACTTAACATTAGTATACCTCCTTGTAATCCTTAGTTTATTATAGAATTTTAGATATTTAGTACTATTCTACATGATTTACCATAGTTATTCAAATTATAACAACTAAAACAATTTAATAGTAGGAATGAATATAAAAAGTCCTAAAATATTGTAGAAGGTAAATTTCTTTAAAAACTTACCACTATAGGATTTAAATTCCTTCACATATAGCTTAAATGATATAACACTTGCCATAGATGCAATTATTGTGCCCATTCCTCCAACATTAACCCCTAGTAAAAGCTCTTTATAATAATTTGTGAAGTTTGCAATGAGCATTGTAGCAGGTACATTACTTATACCTTGACTCAGCAGAATAGAGGCAAAGTAAGTATTATTAGCTTTATTTAGTATTTGTGATAAAAAGCTTTTTACAACACCCAGAGAGGAAATATTGCCTATAAATATGAAGAAACCTATAAAAGTAATAAGCAAGGAGTAATCCACTTCCTTTAATAGATTTTTATTGATTATCAAGGTTAATATCAAGGTTACCCCCATGGAAATTCTATAATCTATAAATCTAAATACAGATAAAATAGCCATAATAAATAAAATAGTAAAAATAATAATACCTTTTGTGTTGAATCCGGAAATATTATCTAGACTAGGAACCTTAATATTTTCTTTATTATTTATAATTAAAATAGTTAAAAATATAATAGCAATTATAACTAAAGGTAGAGTTATTCTAAAAAAATCCACGGGAGTTAGATTATAAAAGGAATAAATAAAAAGATTTTGTGGATTTCCCATAGGGGTTAAACTACTACCTAAGTTGGCAGCTAAAGTTTGAAAAATTACTAGTTTTAATGGATTAACCTTAATCTTTTTACTAATTATTATAGTTAACGGTACAAAGGTAAGTAGAGCTACATCATTAGTTACTAACATTGAGGAGAAAAAGGTTATAAATATTAGGGAAAAACATAATGATGCGTAGCTTGTACATTTATTTAATATAGACACTGCAATGAAGTCTAATATCTTTAAATCTTTAAAGGCTGCCACAATAATCATTAAATTTAGCAATAAAAATAAAACCTTAAAATCTATATACTCTATCTTGGGTATAGCTATAAAGGAAGAGAGAATAGCTAAAGTTATAGCTATTACTAATATAGTCTCGGTTTTAAAGAATTTTATAATTTGATTTTTATAAATTTGTACTATTTTCATTTATGTATCTCCATTTTAAAAATTAAGCTATGCATTACTTTAATTATAAATTAATTTTCAAGTAAAACATAGCCTAAATATAATTATATATTTAATTAATTGAAGGTTTCCAAGTACCCTTATAATAAAAGTATACAGATAACGCAGTTCCTATTATCCAACCAAGAGGGAAAGCCCACCAGATACCAGAATATCCTATTATTGAAGCTAAAATGAAGGAAAGGGCTACTCTTAGTATTAAATCAGAAAAGGTGGCAAACATAAAGTCTTTCATAGCTCCAGCTCCACGGAGAACACCATCACATACCATCTTAAGACCTACTACTAAATAAAAAGGTGCTAGGGTTCTTAGAAACTCAGTCCCTACATTAATTACATTTATACTCTCACTAGAATCTACAAACAATCCAATTAATTTTGGAGCAAAGATTAAAAATAGAATAAGAATTCCACCACATATACTTAAGGTTATAGCTACTGCAGCTTTATATCCTTCTTTCACCCGGGAAATTTTCTTTGCACCAATGTTTTGGGCAGTGAAGCTAGATAGTGCACTAGACATAGTACTCATAGAAGTAAGAGCAATGGTATGAACTCTAAAGGCAGCAGAATATCCTGCTACAACTATGGCTCCGTAACTATTAACTAGACCTTGTACACAAATTTGACCTATAGATATAAAGGATTGTTGCATTATACTTGGTATGGCAATTCTACTTATACGTTTTAAAATGTAACTACTAAAGTAAGGATACTTTTCAGTGACTTCAATTTTACGTAATCTCATAATAAGGCACACTATAGCTAGTATAGAAGAAAGACCTTGAGCAATAAAAGTAGCTAAGGCAACTCCAGATACACCCATTTTAAAAGTTATAACAAACACTAGGTCTAAAATAATATTAAATATAGAAGAAAAAATTAAAAGATATAAAGGTGTTTTGGAATCTCCCAAACCGTTAAATATGGCAGTGGCAGTATTATATAAAAATAAAAATATAATACCACTTATGTATATTTGTAAATAAAGGGCAGAATCAGAAAATATATTTTCTGGAGTATGGAGAAGTCTCATAAGAGGCTTACAAAAAATACTACCCAAGATAGTTAAAATAATACTAAGACTGGTTAGAGATATTATAGCTGTTGAAATTGCAGATTTCA
Source organism: Clostridium sp. UBA4395 (assembly GCF_002390995.1). Lineage (NCBI taxonomy): Bacteria > Bacillati > Bacillota > Clostridia > Eubacteriales > Clostridiaceae > Clostridium > Clostridium sp. UBA4395. Next base: position 21,767 of record NZ_DGRF01000074.1, on the reverse strand, counting down.
TAGTAGTATACTTTTTTGAACCAAAGATTTGTGCAACTACTACAGAGCATCCCATGCTAGAGCCTACAGCCACAGCTATGAATAGTGCAGTTATAGGATAAGAAGCACCTACAGCAGCTAAAGCATTTACTCCTATAAATTTTCCTGCTACAATACTATCTACAATATTATAAAGTTGTTGAAAAAGTGAACTAAGTAACATGGGAAGAGAAAAAGTCCATAAAATTTTAAAAGGGTTTCCAATGGTCATATCAGTGATAGAACTATCTTTAATCTTATTATCCCTTTTAGTGATAGTTTCAGAGTTCATAATAGTTTACCTCCTCAAATGATATAATTATAGATTTTAATCTAAAGTTTATAATTTAAAACTAAGTTTATATATACCTTAAGATAAAAAAATCCCCTTATCATTATAGGATGTATGTAAAAGAAGAGCAACGAAGGATATATATAGGAATATTGTGATAAAATTAGAATAATAGGGTACATTGGAGGTAATTGATTAGATTTGCTCTAGGAACCTTAATTACAGTAATATCAATGGGTTTACCATGTAAGAACATAACAATATTGAAACTGGAGAAATTAATATAAAATATTAAATTAATGGAGTGATAATATAATGAAAATATTAATAATGCGTGTGACACTAAGAGCCTCATGGGTACATTCTTTAAAGGAGAAGAGAATGGTGATAAAGAGTTTAATGCAAAGACTAAGAAATAAGTTTAATATTTCTGTTGGCGAAGTTGATGAACAAGATATACATAAAACATTAGTTATAGGTATTGCAGGAGTTTGTGGAACATCAGCTCAGATCCATTCTACCATGGAAAATATAATAAATTTTATAGAAGAAAATACAGATGCAGAAATAATTAAAATTGAGAACGAGGAAGATGTGTTTTGATGTGGTATTAAATGGTGAAAAATTTTAGAAGATATTAAAAAGGGGAAAGTTGCAACACACATAGAGGAAATAAAATAATAAATATTAATAATTCTTTATGTAATTGTATTCACGGTTATAAATTCCATTGACTTCATAGTTAAGCTGTGGGTATTATGTTCTAATAGTGGTAAATAATTAAAGTTAATTATAGAACAGATAATTAAATTATTAATTTATATTATTAGTATTAAAAAATATTTACAAAGGAGGAATTATAAAATGAAATTAATTTTAAAATACTTAAAAAAATATAAAATGCTTCTTATGATTAATATAATATCAGTATTTGGCTTTGCTTTAGTTGAACTTGGAATACCAACTATTATGGCTAAAGTTATCGACAAGGGAATAGCTAATGGTGATATAGAATATATAAAAACAATGGGACTTATAATTGTAGTTATATCTATAATAGGGGTTTTAGGGACAATATTGTTAGGATATTGTTCATCTAAAATATCTACAAATGTAACTAGAGATATAAGGAATGATATATTTAAGAAATCACAAGAGTTTTCTCATAGTGAATATGATAGATTTGGTATATCATCAATGATTACTAGAACTACCAACGATGCATTTCAAGTAATGCAATTTATAAATATATTACTGAGATTAGCGTTGATTACACCAGTAATGTTTATAGTAAGCTTAGTGATGATACTTAAAACAAGTTCATCCTTATCAAGTATATTAGCTGTTACATTACCATTTATAATTATTGGTGTATTCATAATAGCTAAAATTTCCCATCCGTGGTCAGAGATTCAACAGAAAAATTTAGATAAGTTAAACAGAATATCTAGAGAAAATTTGACAGGAATAAGGGTAATAAGAGCTTTCGGTAATGATGATCATGAAAGAGAAAGATTTGCTGAAACTAATAAGGACTATACTGAGATTTCAAAGAAGATTTTCAAGCTTATGTCTATATCTCAGCCAAGCTTTTTCTTAGTGCTTAATTTAGCAATCATAGCCATATTCTGGATTTCTAGTAGCATGATAAATGTGGGAACTCTTCAAGTAGGACAATTAGTTGCTTTTATAGAGTATTTATTCCATGCTATGTTTTCACTTATGTTATTTTCAACTGTATTTGTTATGTATCCAAAAGCACAAGTTTCATCTAATAGAATACAAGAGCTATTAGATGCTGAACCTATTATCAAGAATCCTGAGAATGGAATCAAGAAAAGTAATAATGAAGGAACTGTAGAATTTAATAAAGTTACTTTTACTTATCCAGATGGAGAAGTACCTGTTCTTAAAGATATTTCCTTTACAGCTAAAAAGGGAGAAACTATTGCGTTTATAGGAAGTACTGGCAGTGGAAAGAGTACACTAATAAACCTAATTCCTAGATTTTATGATGTTACTGAAGGAAGTATAAAGATAGATGGAATAGATATTAGAGAGTATGATTTAAAGACTTTGCGTAAAAAAATTGGCTTTATACCTCAAAAGACTAGGTTATTTACAGGAAGTATAGATACAAATATTAGATTTGGTAAAAAGAAAGCTACTGTAGAAGAGGTTGAATATTCTTCAAAGGTGGCCCAAGCCTATGACTTTATAATTAAAAAACCTAAGAAGTTTGAGGAGTTAATAAGTGAAGGGGGAGGTAATGTATCTGGAGGTCAAAAGCAAAGAATATCTATTGCCAGAGCTATAATAAGAAGGCCTGCAATATATATTTTCGATGATAGCTTTTCTGCCTTAGATTTCAAAACAGATGCTACTCTTAGAAATAAGCTTAAAAATGAAACTAAAGAGGCTGTAGTATTGATAGTTGCTCAAAGAATAAGCTCTATTATGGATGCTGATAAAATTATAGTATTAAATGAAGGGGAAGTAGTTGGAATAGGAACTCATAGAGAGTTACTGAAAAATTGCGATATATATAAAGAGATTGCATCATCACAATTAACAAAGGAGGAGTTGGCATAATGAAGAAGATTAAAAATACAGTAAGTAAAATTTCTCCCTTTGTAAAACCTTATAAATGGCCTTTTATAGGGGCCATAATATTTGTAATTATAGCAGCGATTTTTACTGCTCTAGCTCCCATGACAGAAGGGTTAATTATAACTCAGCTTACCAAGGATGCCTTTGATATGGCTAAAGGAGTAGTAGGAGCTTCAGTAAACTTTAATTATATAATAAAAATTTTAATAGTTTTAGCCTTTGTATATGTAGGAGGTACATCATCAACATATGCAGCTAGCTTCATGTTAACTAATGCAATTCAAAATACCATGAGGGATTTAAGAAATACTGTTCAAGATAAAATTAGAAAATTACCAGTGAGTTACTTTGATAAAAATAGCTATGGAGATGTATTAAGTCGTATTACTAATGATATAGATACTATATCTAATGCATTACAGCAAAGTTTTGTTCAAGTAGTTAATGCAGTTCTTTCATTAACTTTTGCATTAATAATGATGTTTACAATAAATGTAAAGATGGCATTAGTAGCTATACTTATAATACCTATAAGCTATATGATATCTAGAGTTATAGTTGGAAGATCACAGAAACTGTTTTATAAGCAACAAAAGGCTCTAGGAAACCTAAATGGTAAGGTTCAGGAGATGTATACTGGCTTTAATGAGATAAAATTATATGGAAAGCAAGATGATGTTATAAGAGAATTTGGAGATATAAATCAAGAACTTTGTAGTACTGGATTTAAAGCTCAATTTATATCAAGTATAATGTCACCCCTAGTTTCTCTAGTAAGTTATTTAGGAATTGCAGCCATTGGAGTATTAGGTGCAATTAATGCCATAGCAGGTGCCATTACTGTTGGAAATCTACAAGCATTTATTCGTTATATATGGCAGATAAATCAACCTCTTTCTCAGGTAACTCAATTATCCTCAGCTATACAATCAGCTTTTGCTGCAGTAGATCGTGTATTTGAGATATTAAATGAAGAAGAGGAAATTCCAGATAAAGAGAATTTAATAAAATTAGAAAATCCACGTGGTAATGTTACCTTTGAACATGTTAAGTTTGGATATAGTGACGACAAGCCATTAATAAAAGACTTAAGTGCACAGGTTAAGAGTGGGCAAATGGTAGCCATTGTAGGTCCTACAGGAGCAGGTAAAACTACTCTTATAAACTTACTTATGAGATTTTATGAAGTCAAAGAGGGAGCTATAAAGGTAGATGGAGTAGACATTAGAGACATGAAGAGGGAAGAGCTACGGTCAATATTTGGAATGGTTCTTCAAGATACATGGCTGTATAATGGTACAATTTACGATAATATAAAGTATGGTAGATTTGATGCTACGAAAGAGGAAATAATAGAAGCTGCTAAGGTAGCTAATGTACACCACTTTATAAAGACTCTCCCTGATGGGTATAACATGTTTCTTAACGAAGAAGCATCTAATATATCTCAAGGTGAAAAGCAGCTGTTAACTATTGCTAGAGCTATAATATCAGATCCTGCCATATTGATATTAGATGAGGCAACAAGCTCTGTAGATACTAGACTAGAGCTATTACTTCAAAAAGCTATGAAGAATATAATGAAGGGAAGAACAAGCTTTGTTATTGCCCACAGACTTTCAACTATCCGTAGTGCGGATTTAATTTTAGTTATAGATGAAGGTAATATTATAGAGCAAGGAAATCATGAAGAACTAATGGCAAAGGGTGGTTTCTATGAGAAACTTTATAATAGTCAATTTAGAAATAATGAAGAAGTAAGAAGTTAAATAATATTAGAAAACGTCTCTTTTTAAGAGGCGTTTTTATATTTTTTTAATATACATATGTAGCACAATATAAAATTAAATATACATTTAATTTTATAACAGGAATGCTAGTTAACTAGGTAAATATTTAAATAGGTTTATAGGTATATATTTAAATAGGAACATAGTTTTATAACTTCATATTTAAATAGTTTATGGTTAAAATCCTATTGAATTTTATTTTAAATTTGTAATTAAATTATTTTTCAATGGAATAATTTACAAGCAAGGCACAAAACTATTGAAAAGTAAAATAATGGGTAATACAATATAAGGTATAAGGAATATAGTTAACTATGTTCCTATTAAATTATAATTAGACAAGGGGGAAAGGGTATGAAAGAGAAAAAAAGACTTACGGCGTTTATAATGTCATTATTTTTATTTGCAACCTTAGTAATGTCAATAAATATTACTGAGGCATATGCAGAAGATAATGATAAAACAAATAATAGCCAAGCTGTAGCTAGTGACGAAAACAGTATAGAGACACAATTACTAGAGGAGACTAATTTAAGTAAGGTTAACAAGGTAGTTGACATTATAAGTTTTAATGATTTCCATGGCAATGTATTAGAGTCTGGTAAAAACATTGGAGCTGCAAAATTAGTAGGAGTTGTAAATGAATATAAAGCTAAAGCTACTACTGAATATGGTGTTATACCAGTATCAGCAGGAGATTTATATCAAGGGACTGCAATTTCTAATCTTACCACTGGTAAACCAGTAACAGCTATGCTAAAAGCTATGGGACTTGAAGCATCTGCTATAGGTAATCATGAATTTGACTGGGGCATTAATAATATAAATGCTTGGTCAAAAGAAGGTGGATTCGCCTTCTTAGCTGCCAATATAGTTAAAAAAGGTACTGAAGAAAGAGTAAGCTATGCGCAACCATATAAAGTAGTTGAAAGAAATGGAGTAAAAATAGGGTTAATAGGAATTTCTACTCCAGAAACAGCAACTTCTACTTTAGCTGAAAATGTAAAAGATGTAGATTTCTTAGATCCAGTAGATACTGTTGCTAAGTGGAACAAAGTACTTAGGGAAACAGAAAAGGTTGATGTTGTAGTAGTTATAGCGCATGCCGGAGCGTATCAAGATATTAACACAAAAGAAATAACTGGGGAAGCTGCTGATATAGCAAAAGTTGAAGGTGTAGATGCTGTAATTGCAGGTCATAACCATTCTGTAGTTTCAGGCGAGGTAAATGGAGTACCAGTAGTAGAAGGTGGATATAATGGTAGAGCCTTAGCTAAGCTTACATTTACCTTTGATCATAGTAACAAACTTATAGACGTAGAGCCTAGTGTGGATGTGTTTTTAGGTAAAGAGGCTACCCTTCCAGTAGATGAAAATGTATTAAAGGAAGTAAATGATATGAATTCAGGTTTAAGTGAAATATTAGGACAAAAGGTAGCTTCACTTAAAGAGCGTTTAAGTCATGATGATAAAAACACTGCAGTAACTCCACTTGGTGTAACTGTAGCAGAAACTATGAGAAAAATAGTAGGAACTGAGATAGCTGTAACTAATGGTGGTGGAATTAGAAGAAGTCTAGAACAAGGAGATGTCACTATTGGTGATATGTACGAAATTCTTCCTTTTGATAATACTATAGTAACTCTTGATGTTAAGGGTTCAGACCTATATGGCATCATAGAACATGGAATTAATACAGAGGGATTTGCATGGGGTCAATATGCAGGTATAAAGGTTTGGTATAATCCAGAAGATGGCAAAGTTTCATCTATAAGACTAAATGATGGAACTAAAATTGATATGGATAAATATTATTCTGTAGCAATAAATGACTTTATGTTAACAGGTGGAGATAAATATGATTTCTCTAATGCTAAAAATGCAGTTAACACAAATGTAGTTATGAGAGATGCAATGGCTGAAGACTGGAACAAAAATGGTGTCCCTGAAGTAGATTTTAATGTATTAGTAGCAGGAGAAGATACAACTGTAGATAAGCCTACAGAAGAAAAACCAACAGAACCTAATGTTCCAGAAGAAGAAAATAAGCCATCAACTCCAAATACTAATAATCCAAGTAAACCAAGCAATCCAAGCAAATTACCTCAAACTGGTGCCCCATTAATCCCAGATGCATTTGGAATTATGGGAATTATGGTGATTGCATTAGGTGGATATATTGCTAAAAAAAAGAAAAGGTCAGCATAATAAATTGTTAAAATTTTTTTAACGAGCTTTAAAATAAAATTTTTTACTTGATATAATATAGATATAGCACGTAGCTTAACAGCGTAAGTTCGGTTGTTAAGCTTACGTGCTTTTTATTTTATTTTGGAGGTGATTTTCAATATGTGAATAACTCATAGAGCAATACATAGAAAGAATCATCCCTTTTTTATTATGCAGTTTTGAGGTAATATAGAGGATAGTGATAGGACTAAAGAAAAATAAAGTAATGGAGGGATATAATGAAGGCTTTAATGGATTTACATACCCATACTATTTCTAGTGGGCATGCTTATAGTACTTTAAAGGAAAATATTGAGGAAGCTAGAGATAAGGGGCTAAAGGTCCTTGGAGTTTCAGATCATGCTATATCTATGCCAGGTACAGCTCATGAATATTATTTTAATAATTTAAAGGTGATTAAGGATGAAATTATGGGAGTTAGAATTCTAAAAGGAATAGAGGCTAACATAATGGATTATGAAGGTAGAATAGATGTACAAGAGGAGCTGGCACTGGAACTTGACTATGTCATAGCTAGTATGCATCCACCTTGTGTAGCACCAGGAACCATTGAAGAAAATACTAATGCTTTAATAAAGGTTATGGATAATCCTTATGTTAAAATCATTGGTCATCCTGATGATAGTAGATTTCCTTTAGATTATGAAAAAGTAGTATTAGCGGCTAAAGAAAAAAATATGGTTTTTGAAATGAATAATACATCCATATCTCCAAAGAGCTTTAGAAGAAATGCTAGAGAAAATCAAATAACTCTTCTAAACTTATGTAAAGAACATGGAGTTAAAATAATAATGGGCAGTGACGCTCATATTTATTATGATGTAGGAAAATTTTCATCCTGTTATGAGTTACTTAAGGAGATAGATTTCCCAGAGAAACTTGTTTTAAATTTTAATATGGATTCCTTAGAATATATATTAGGAAAAAGATAATATAAGGTGATATATCAACAAAATGTTATAGTTGTGTGGATATATCACCTTTATTAATAATTAATTGTGTATAAAATCACTATAATGGAATACTATTTATGAGGTGATTTTTATGAAATCTGTATGGAGTGAAAGCTGTAATTTTAAAAAGAGGGAATCATTAAATGGAAATATAGAGGCAGATGTAGTAGTTATAGGAGCTGGTATAACAGGAATATTAACTGCCTATATGCTAAAGAAAAAAGGAATAGATGTAGTTATAATTGAGGCTGAAGAGATTTGTAGTGGAAATACAAAAAATACTACTGCTAAGATAACTTCTCAGCACTCCTTAATTTATGATAAGTTAATTAAGGAATTTGGAGAAGAGAAGGCAAGACAATATGCAAGTGCCAATGAGTTAGCTATAAAAAAATATAAAGAGATAATTGAGAATGAGAGAATTAAGTGTGATTTTGAAGAGAAGGATGCTTATCTATATACCATGGACAATGTTGAAGCTTTAAAAAAAGAATTAGAAGCGGCAACTAAGTTAGGAATAAAAGCTAAACTTTTAGAAAATACAGAGCTTCCTTTTAAGGTTAAGGCAGCTTTGAAATTTTATAACCAAGGTCAATTTAATCCCCTTAAGTTTTTAGAAGTTATTACTGAAGACTTAACCATTTACGAAAATACTAAAGCTTTAGAAATTAAAGAGGAGCTAGTTGTTACAGATAAAGGGATGGTTGCTGCTAAGGTAATAGTAGTAGCTACTCACTATCCAATTATGAATACACCTGGGTATTATTTCATTAGAATGCATCAAGAAAGATCCTATGTTATAGCTTTAGAGAATGCTCAAGATGTCAATGGAATGTACATTGGTATTGATAAATGGGGATACTCTTTTAGAAATTATAAGGACTTAGTATTGCTTGGTGGAGGTTCTCATAGAACTGGTAAGAATGAAGCTGGTGGTAAGTATGAAGAATTAAGACAGGTAGCAAGGGAGTTATATCCCAATGCTAAGGAAAAATATCATTGGTCTGCTCAAGATTGTATTCCTATAGATGAAATACCTTACATAGGTCAATATTCCATTGAAACTCCTAATGTATATGTGGCAACGGGTTATAAAAAATGGGGAATGACATCTTCTATGGTGGCAGCTATGATTTTATCTGATATGATATCCGGAAATAAAAATGATTTTGCAGAGATATTTTCTCCTACAAGATTTGATATGTCAGCATCAAGTAAAAACCTAACCCAGGATGTAATAGAAACTACAAAGAATTTTATAGCACAAAAAATTCACATTCCAAGTGAGCAGGTAGAGAAGGTAGAAACTGGTCATGGTGGAATTGTAGAATATAATGGAGAGAAAGTTGGGATATACAAAGATAATAATGGTAATATATTTACTGTAACTACAAAATGTCCTCATTTAGGTTGTGAACTTCAATGGAATCCTGATGAGTTATCGTGGGATTGTCCATGTCATGGCTCTAGATTTGATTACAAGGGGAATTGGATAGAAAGTCCAGCTATTAGGGGATTATCCCATGAATAAAATTAAATGTTATACAAGGAAAAAGAGTTTTTTTGAGGGCTGGTATTTTAAACATCAAAAGGGTGAGGATACTATATCCTTTATACCTGGCATAAATATAGATAGTAAAGGAAATAGATCAGCCTTTATACAAGTGATAACTAATAGAAATTCATATAATATAAATTATAGTTTTTCTAAATTTATAGTTTATAAAGATAAGTTAAAAATAAAAATTGGAGATAGTATTTTTTCATCTAAAGGCATTGAAATCCACATTAAAGATGAGGGTTTAACAATAGATGGAAAAATAGAATATGACTTATTGACTCCTGTAAAATATGACATCATGGGACCTTTTAGCTTTATACCTTTTATGGAATGTAGCCATGGCATTATTAGTTTATATCATAAATTAAGGGGAAATTTAATTATTAATGGTGAAGATGTAAGTTTTAATGATGGAGTTGGATATATTGAAACAGATAGAGGCAACTCTTTCCCAAAAACTTATTTATGGACCCAGTGTAATGATTTTAAAAATGAAAAAATATCTATAATGGCAGCTATAGCAGATATACCTTTTATGGGAATAAATTTTAAAGGATGTATATGCGTTGTATATTATAAAGGAAGAGAATATAGATTATCCACCTATAATGGAGTTAAGATTCTTAAATATAATTGCAAGTCACTAATGTTAAAAAGAGGTAAGTATGAACTACAGATAAAAGTTACTGATGGAAATCCACAAAAGTTATTAGCACCCTCAAGTGGTAATATGTGCAGAACTATTCATGAAAATGCAGCTTGCTCAGCTAACTATAAGTTTTATATAGAGGATAATTTAGTCTTTGATATAGAAAGTGATAACTGTAGTTTTGAATATGTGGATAGATAGGAATTTAAATGTCTCGAGACCTGATAAAAACTAAATTCTAAACTAATATTAAACTAGCATTAAAAATATGAAGATGCTAGTTTAATATTTTTAAAAAGACTATTTCATAAATATATATCTATATGGTATATTAAAACAATAGCAAAAAAATATATATGGAGGGTTTATTCATGATATTTTATTTTTCAGGCACAGGAAATTCTTTATACGTAGCAAAAAATTTATCCAGTAACCAAGGGGAAGAATTAATTGCAATTTCAAAGGAAATGAAACAAGATAAAGATTTTTATGAATATGACTTAAAACCAGGAGAAAAGATAATATTTGTTTATCCTATCTATGCTTGGGCACCGCCAGCACCAGTAGTTAAATTCATTAGTAAATTAAAATTAAATAACTATAAGAACAATTATTTATCAGCAGTAGTAACCTGTGGCGAGAACATAGGAAATAACATGAAAATACTAGAGAAAAAGCTAGGAGCTAAGGGGTTAAAGTTAAATAGTGGATTTTCAATTGTTATGCCTAATAATTATATTATCCTTGGAAGAGCAGATGAAGATGATATTGTGAATAGTAAGATGTCTAAGGCTTTGGAGACCATTGGAGAAGTAAATAATCTTATAGGTGATAAAGTTAGGGATGTATTTAAAGTTGAAACAGGACCAATGCCTAAGGTTATGACAGCTATAGCTAATCCTATATTCAATAAGTTAGCTATAAATACTAAAAAGTTTTATGTTACAGATGATTGTATAGGATGTAAACTTTGTGAACAGGTATGCAATACTAAATGCATTAAAGTTGATAAAGTTCCTAAATGGGGAGATAACTGCTGTCAATGCTTAGCGTGTATAAGTTATTGTCCTAAGGAAGCCATCCAATATGGAAAATATACAATTAATAAAAAGAAATATAAAAACCCTAAAATTGCTGTAGGTGAAATGAAAATATAACTGGCAATAATCCTATATATAGCTCAGTGAACTTTTAAAGACTCTATTTAGTACTGTGACTTTACTTTTTAAAACATGTATATATTTTTTAATAAAAAAAATAATAATAGTACGAAATTTAAAAGGGGAGTTCATCCATGAAAAATTTATTTAGAGTTATTTTTGTATTACTTATTTTCAATTTTATATTATATGATATAGCTTTTGCTAAGGATAGAAGTTATGCTTTAGCACATAGAAAAGAAGATAATAAAATTGAGGTAGCAGTAGTTATAAAAGATGATGGTATTTGGGCAGTGAATATAAATAACCCTTCAGAGAAAATAATGCTTAACAAGGGGGCTTATAGAGAGCCAAATATAAGTGAAAATGGTTATGTAGCCTATAGGGATATTAAGAATAACTTGTATGTAACAAAAATAGATTTTTGTAAAAAAGTAGAAAATACTATTAATGTAGATGATAGTATTACTGCATATCAATGGGATAAAGATGGAAATTTAATTTATTCTAAGTCCACAGGTGGAGTATATATATTTGGAGTTAAAGATAAAACTAAAGAAATTTTCACTGCAGGGAAAGAGTTTTATACACAAATTTTATTAGGAAAAGATAACTCTTTATTTGCAACAAAGAATATTATGAAAAAAGTTAATTCAGATAATTATCCTTTTCCTCTAGGAATAGTTAAGTTAGATTTATTAACTAAAAAAGAAAAAGTAGTGATACCATATATACCTATAAGTTCCCAAAATCATGATTTAGGGTTGGATACCAAGATGGCTACCATCTCTATTAATGGAGTTAATTTAATTGTATGGTGTAGACCTAATTCTGCATCAATGACAGCAGATGGAGTGCCCATAGGAGTTTATAATGATGAAAGTAACAAGTGTAGAGAAGTACTTAATGAAGAGATTATAGTTTTAACTTATGAGGATATGATGTCTGTATCACCAATAGATGATAATTTAGTGGCTATTATAAATGGTGCATATAGGTTTATGAATGTAGATAAAACTTTAGGAATCTTAAATTTAGAAGATGAAAGTTTTAAAAAAATCACTAAGGATGGAGAAGTAGCTATGACTCCAAGTTATTCTAGTGATGGGAGAAAGATAATATATTCAGCCTCAACTTATAGTGAAAATCTTCAGCAATGGGAAAATTCCAACAATCAACATATATATGAAGTAAACTTAGAAAATAATGGAATTACTAAATTGACTAACTCATCTGTAGGATGGGATTTTTATCCTAACTATATTAATGATGATAGTGAATTTGTATTTATAAGAAAAAATAAAGAAAATAAATTTTCTTTAATTAAGGGAAATAGGGATGGGAAGGAACAAGTTATTATTGATAACATTTTACACTTGGATGATAGTGCAAGTATAAACGAGTATTTTTGGTATTATGGACATTACGATATGAAGAAGGGGTTTCATAATATGGAGATAACTCAATGATTTAAAAATTTAATACTTACGCACTAAGATACACATATGATGAGAGGAAAGATAAATTTATGGAATTGACATTAGACATATTTCAAACAATGGCATTAGCTTCTATGGTTTTTTATTTTGGAAAATATTTAAAAGAAAAAATATCTATATTAGAAAAGTATTGCATACCTGCACCAGTTGTAGGAGGTCTTATTTTTGCAATACTTATGCTTATATTTAGGCTGACAGGATTTATAACTATTAATTTAGATACAACTCTACAAAATATTTTTATGACTGCATTTTTCACTAGCGTTGGATTTACGGCTAGTATTAGAATATTAAAAAAAGGTGGTATAAAAGTAGTAACATTCTTAATTTTATCACTACTTTTAGTAATTCTACAAAATACAGTTGGAGTTGCTTTAGCAACCTTGTTTAATTTAGAACCCTTGTTAGGAATTTGTACAGGCTCTATTCCTATGATAGGGGGACATGGTACAGCGGGGTCATTTGGACCTATTTTAGAAGAAATGGGAATTGCAGGTGCTACAACTGTATCCTTTGCTTCTGCGACTTTTGGTCTCGTTATGGGAAGTATAATTGGAGGATTGGTTGCTAGAACATTAATTATACGCCATAAGCTTAATACTCCTATGAAGGAGGATGATGATAATGCCTGTATGCCACTAGGAGATTTTAATGAAGACAATCAAGATATACTATGTCATAAAAGATTAATGTCAGGAGCATCTTGGATTTTTATAGCAATGGGAATAGGATCTATAATATCTAATTTTATTCAAGGAATTGGGTTGACTTTTCCATCTTATATTGGGGCCATGCTTGTAGCTGCAATTATAAGAAATATCTGTGATGCCACAAATATTGAGTTAGTAGAAAAAGAAATTGAAAATCTTGGAGGTATCAGCTTATCCTTCTTTTTATCTATGGCTCTTATGGGATTAAAGTTATGGGAACTTCTAGATTTAGCAGTTCCTATGGTTGTTATGCTAATAGCACAAACAATTCTTATAGGTGTATTTGCTTATTTCATAACCTTTAGAATTATGGGTAGAGATTATGAAGCTGCGGTTTTTGCATCTGCAAACTGTGGATTTGGAATGGGAGCTACACCTAATGCTGTAGCTAATATGGATGCACTTTCAAATAAGTTTGGATTTGCACCTACCCCATATTTTGTAGTACCAATTGTAGGATGCTTATTCATAGATTTCGTAAATTCCGCAATTATTACACTATTTATAAATATAATTGATTAAAACCATTAATTTAGGTAATCATAGAACAACGACACATTAAAATATTAGAATATAAAAGAAAAAGCAATAGACTATTAAAATGTAAATAGTATGTTGCTTTTCTTAGGTTAAAATGTATGAAATTAATTCATAAAAGATATAATAATTATGAGAATAGAAAAAGTTGTTATAAAAAGGTAGCATAAATTCTTTCTATTAACATAGGTATTATATAGAATTATATTTTAAGAAATAATAAATAATACTATTTTTATAAATATTTTTTTAATTATATAAAATATAAAAAATTTAAATGAATTATTAAATGGGTTATAGGTAATATTTCAAAAATAATTATTTTATATATGTTGACTTTATAAATTTATAAGTATAAAATTAATATAAATTTGCAAGTCGAAAAACGTAATAAAATGTTGGAAGATATAAAAAGTACATATTAGTTATAAAATAAATACAAAAAATGGAGGGATTTTTATGTCTATATTAAAAGGATTAAATCCAGAAAAGGTTCTAGGATATTTTGAAGAATTAACTAAAATACCTCATGGTTCAGGTAATGAAAAGGTTATCAGTGATTATTTGGCTAACTTTGGTAAGGAAAGAGGATTTGTAGTAATACAAGATGATGAGTTAAACGTAATCATTAAAAAACCTGCTACTCAAGGATATGAAAATGCACCAGTAGTAACAATCCAAGGTCATATGGACATGGTTTGTGAAAAGAACAAGGATAAGGTACATGATTTTGAAATAGATCCACTAGAGCTTAGAATCGATGGAGACTATCTTTATGCTAATGGAACAACACTAGGAGCAGATAATGGAATAGCAGTAGCTTATGGATTAGCTATTTTAGATTCAAAAGAGTTAAAACACCCTGCTATAGAATTATTTGTTACAACTGGTGAAGAAACAGGTATGTATGGAGCAATAGCAGTAGATCCTAAAAAGCTTGATGGAAAAATACTATTAAATATTGATTCAGAAGAAGAAGGAATATTCCTTGTAAGTTGTGCTGGTGGAGTTACTAACTATGTAAATATAAACAATCAATGGGAAGATGCTTCTAATGAGGCTTTAAAACTAGAAGTTAAAGGCTTAAAAGGCGGACACTCTGGTATGGAAATAATAAAACAAAGAGGAAACGCTAATAAACTTATGGGAAGATTATTAAATGACATATCAAAAGAGGTAGATTTTAATATTTCTCATATAAGTGGAGGAGCTAAAAACAATGCAATTCCACGTGAAGCAGAAGCTACAATTACAGTAGCTACTAAAGATGTAGAAAAAGTTAGAGAGATAGCTAATAACTCATTAGAAATTTTTAAAACTGAATTAAGAATACAAGACCCAGATGTAACTGTAATTGTTGATAATGCTGAAGCCAATAGACAATTAACTAAAGAAGTAACTGAAAAAATTAGTTCTTATTTAATAGTTGCTCCAAATGGAATTCAAACTATGAGTGAAGATATTAAAGGTTTAGTAGAAAGTAGCCTTAACTTAGGAGTCATAGAATTTAGTGAAGAAAAAGTTACCTTTGTTTCTGCTGTGAGAAGCTCTGTAAAAACATTAAAAAATGCAATTACAGATAGAATAGATGTTGTAGCAAAATTAGTTGGTGCTGAGGTTGTTAATGATTCTGATTATCCAGAATGGCAATATGAACCAAACTCACCAATAAGAGATTTATGTATAGAAACTTATAAAAATGTTACTGGTGAAGAACCAAAAATAGATGCTATCCATGCAGGACTTGAATGTGGACTTTTAAAAGAAAAAATGCCAGATGTAGATATGATTAGCTTTGGACCAAATTTATTTGATGTACACACTCCAAATGAACATATGAGTATATCATCTGTTGAAAGAGTATGGAATTTTATAAAAGCACTATTAGAAAATATTAAATAAATACCTAAGGTAAATTTTACTTTAGATATTTAATATAAAAATAAACAATTTGATTTAGGCATCCTAAAGAGTACTAGTTAATGTGTTTATATTTTTATCAATATTACTAATTAAAGATAAAGATAAAGCTTGCAAATAAATTAAACTTTAAAACATAGTAATTAGTGGCTTTTTTAGGGTGCTTTATTAAAGAGTACAAAGGAGGAGAAAAATTTATGAGCCAAGAGAAAAGAAAATTATCTCAAAGTGCTTATGGTGGATGCAAAGGTGAAGAATATGTTCCTTTTATTCCAACATCAATGGCAATGC
The DNA here is from genome assembly GCF_002390995.1 of Clostridium sp. UBA4395. Classification (NCBI taxonomy): domain Bacteria; kingdom Bacillati; phylum Bacillota; class Clostridia; order Eubacteriales; family Clostridiaceae; genus Clostridium; species Clostridium sp. UBA4395. Next base: position 5,527 of record NZ_DGRF01000074.1, on the reverse strand, counting down.
CGGAAACAACAGGTTATTCAATTATTTTAGGTATTATTTTAGCATGCGTTTTTGCAGCAGCTAACACATATCTTGGTTTGAAAGTTGGTATGACAATATCAGCTGGTATTCCTGGTGCTATTATTGCAACTGGAGTATTAAAAGGAATGTTTAGAAGAAACAACATTCTAGAAGCGAACATGGTAGCATCTTTAGCTGCTATGGGAGAATCCATTGCCGGGGGAATTATATTTATTTTGCCAGCGTTAATTCTTTGGGGATTAAAATTAAGTATTCTAACTGTTGTTATTGTTACAATAATTGGTGGAGTTATGGGAGTATTTTTCATTACACCCCTTAGAAGATACTTAATCGTGGAAGAACACGGAAATTTAGTCTATCCAGAAGGTATGGCTGCAGCTGAAGTTCTTGTAACTGGTAGTGAAGGTGGACAAGGATTCAAAACAGTCATGACTGGTCTTGGAGTAGGAGCTGGATATAAACTTTTCTCAGGTGGATTTGCACTTTGGGGAGAGCAAGCTACTTATGTTATTAAAAGTTATCAAGGTACAATGATGGGATTTGACACTTTAGCATCACTTCTTGGTGTTGGATTTATAGTTGGTACTAGAGCATCATTACTTATGTTTGGTGGTTCTGTTATAGCTTGGTTTGCACTTATACCATTAATTAAATTCTTAGGAGTTGGACTAGCAGAACCTTTATTCCCAGCTACTAAAATTATAGCTGAAATGAGTGCTAACGAAATCTGGGCTAACTATATTAAATATATAGGTGCTGGAGCTGTTGCAATGGGAGGATTTATTTCTCTTGCTAAATCTATTCCTACTATTATCACAAGTTTTAAACAAGCTATGGGTGGAATAGGTGCAGGTAAAAATGACAAAGTAAGTAGAATTGATTTAGAAGCACCTCTTACTTGGGTTATTCTAGCAGCTGCTTTTGGATTCGCATTAACTTGGTTGTTACCAATGATTAATGGTGGATTTGTAGGTGGAATCATGGCAGTTTTATTCAGCTTCTTCTTTGCTGTTGTTTCAGCTAGAATGGTTGGTATAATTGGAGCATCAAACAACCCAGTTTCAGGTATGACTATAGCTACAATGTTATTTGTAACTACTGTAATTAAATTAACTGGTGGAGTAAGCCAAGAGTATATGACTAAAGCTGTATTAATAGGTGGAGTTGTTTGTGTTGCTATAGCAGTAGCTGGTGGAGCAGCACAAAGTTTAAAAACTACATTTATTATAGGTGGTACTCCTAAAAAGGTTCAAATAGGAATGTTTATTGCACTTTCAGTAGCAGGAGTTTTTGCAGCGCTTGTAATTAACATGTTAAATACTGCTTATGGAATAGGTTCTGCAGATGTAGCAGCGCCTCAAGCTACACTTATGAAAATGATAGTTGAAGGTATTATGACAGCTCAATTGCCATGGACACTAATAATAATTGGTGCTGCAATTGCATTATTCTGTGAGTTGGCAGGAATAGCAGTATTACCAGTAGCTCTAGGTATATACCTTCCAATAACTTTAAATGCTGCTATCTTAGTTGGTGGAATAATCAGAGAAATCGTTGAAAGAAAATTCGCTAAGGATCAAGATAGAAGAGGAGAAGTTGTTGAAAAAGGAACTCTTCTTGCATCAGGCTTAGTTGCTGGAGATGCATTGATGGGTATAGTAGTAGCTGGATTAGTAGCTGCTAATGTAAATATATCATTCGGTAAGAATTTCTTAACAGGAATAACTCAAAGCAATCTATTTGCTTGCGTAATGTTCTTATTACTAGGATTATGGATTTACATGTTCTCTTGTAAAAAAGACAAAGCCGTTAAATAGTTATAACTGTTAAATAGCAAATTATAAAATAATTTAAAATCGCTTTGCCACAGGTAAAGTCTATCTGTGGACAAGCGATTTTAATATATGGTAATACTTAAAGTATATAATAAAGTATAATAAATTGAATTAAAGAATATCTTATATTTAATAGTTATAAAAAGTTAGGAGGAATTTTGCATGAAGAATAAGAAAACACAAGAAGAAATAGAAAAACAAGCTCAAGATACAAAGCATAATTTTGCCCTTTATGTACCTGAAATTAAACAAGAAAATTGGGAAGAAAAAGATGGTAAAGTTGTTATACATATAAAAGTTACTGATCCAGTTAAAAAGTTTCTAGCTTGGATGGTTAAAAGAACTCCTGAAACTAAATTAGAACTAGATGAGAGATGTTCTACAGTATGGAAGTATATAGATGGAAATAGAACCGTTTATGATATTGCAAAACTTATGGCAGAAACTTATAAAGAAAATGTAGATGGAGAACTATATAGATTAGTAACTTATTTAAAATACATATCTAAAAGAGGATGGATAAAGTTTAAAGAATATGATAAAGAAGTTCAAATTTAATATACATAACATTTAATTAACATAAAATTTAAAATTACAAGACCTATGTAAATACAAGGGTTATAGGTATTAGAGAGGACAACATTACATCATTGAAAGATATATGTAAGGTTATCCTCTTGTTCTATTTATACATGTAAGGTAAACTATATGTATGTCAAAAATGGGTACAAGTAGCAAGGAGTGAAAATTAGTGGGTTTAGATTTGATATTTATATTAAAGGCAATAATTATTGCAATAGTAGAAGGATTAACAGAGTTTATTCCAGTTTCATCTACAGGACATATGATATTAGTTGGTAATGCTATTAACTTCCGTGGTGATTTTGCTGATATGTTTCAGGTAGTTATTCAACTAGGGGCCATACTTGCAGTAGTGGTATTATATTGGAATAAGATTAAGGATAGTGTAATAGAATTTTTTAAATTCATATTCACATTGGGTAAGAAGGGTCAAACTGGATTTAAATTTGGAATTAATGTATTGATTGGATGTATTCCAATGGGAATAGTAGGAGTAATTTTTTATAAGCAAATTAAAAGTTTATTTAATCTTCAATCAGTAATTGTTGGATTATTAGTAGGAGGATTTTTACTACTTATAGTGGAAAACTTCTTTAGAAAAAGAAAAAACAAAGCTGTTAAAAACATAGATGATATAACACCTATGCAAGCATTAAAGGTAGGGATATTCCAAGTTCTTGCTGTATGGCCAGGAATGTCAAGAAGTGCATCTACCATAATGGGAGGTTGGGTTGCAGGGCTCTCAACTCCAGTAGCAGCAGAATTCTCATTTTTCTTAGCAGTACCTGCAATGGTAGGATCATCAGCTAAAGATTTATTTGAGTTTAACTATTCTATTATGACTCCAACCTTATGGGTTTCATTAATAGTTGGGTTTATTGTTGCCTTTGTTGTATCAATAATAGTTATGGACAAATTTGTTACTTTCTTAAAGAAAAAGCCTATGAGAGTATTTGCTATATACAGAGTAGCAGTAGGAGTACTACTTGCTGTGCTAGTATTTACAAAGGTTATTACTTTAGTAGCTTAAATTAAATGATAACTTTAATAAAAAAGAGAACAAATTCATTGTAAAAATGAACTTGTTCTCTTTTTTATAACTACCAACTACCAGATGATCCACCGCCACCGGAAGAACCACCACCGAAGCCGCCAAAGCCGCCTCCACCGGAAGAACCACCGCCGCCGAAGCCACCGCCACCTCTAGGACCTCTTCCACCTCTACTAGTCCAAAATAACATTCGTAGTAATCTACCCCTATTGAATATGGAATCTATAAATACAAAGATGATGATAGCTATAAATATAAATATATTAAAACCATCATTATCATCATAATCTTCTTCACTAGGCATTGTCACATTCAAAGACTTATCTAAGGTGACACCGTATTCTTCACTAGCATAATCACATAAAACACTATAACTATTTAGAATTCCTTCACTATAATTTCCATTTTTAAAACTTGGTTTTGCAATGGAAGTCATAACTCTACTTGAAAGTGCATCAGGTATAGCACCTTCAAGACCTCTTCCTACCTCTACTCTCCATTGCCTATCATCTATGGCTACAAGAATTAAAAGGCCATTGTCTTTGCCTTTTTCACCTATTCCCCAGGTTCTAAAGAGACTATTGCTATAATCTTCAATTGGAGTATTGTTTAGGGTGTTCATTACAACAACTACAGCTTGAGCACCTGTTTTATCCTCAAGCTCCTTACCTAGAGAAACAATTTTATTGGCATCTTCACTATCTATAATACCAACATAATCATTTAGATATTTATATATAGTTGGATTAGGATAAGTATCCTCTGCTAATGCACTAAAAGAAAAAGATAACAGAATAACAACAAGTAAAGAAATACAGTGTTTTAAAAATTTAGGTTTACTCTTCATCATTAATTAGAAAAGTCTACGGAAGGAACCTCTGTAGCACCTGCACTTGCCTTATAAAATGGTTTTTCGTCAAATCCAAATAGTGAAGCAATTATGTTGGTAGGAAATCTTAAGATTTTAGTATTATAATTTGTTACCACATTGTTATAATCTTGTCTAGCTATTGCAATTCTATTTTCTGTTCCTTCTAATTGCACTGATAAATCTAAGAAATTTTGATTTGATTTTAAGTCAGGATAATTTTCAACTACTACTAACAATCTAGAAAGAGCATTAGATAGCTCAGTATCTGCAGCTGCTTGGTCAGAGATATTTGTAGCTCCTGCAAGTTTAGCTCTAGCGTCAGCTATTTCCGTAAATATTTCCTTTTCTTGAGTTGCGTATCCTTTTACTGTATTAACTAGGTTAGGGATTAAATCTGATCTTCTTTGAAGCTGAGTATCAATATTTGATTCCGCTGCACTAACTCCTTGTTTAAGAGATACAAGATTATTGTAATTTCCAACTAAAAATACAGCAATAATAATCACAATAATTATTATAGGAAGGAAAACCTTCATACCTTTTTTCATAATTTATTCTCCTTTCAATCTTTAAATTAGTATATGTTTTAATTTCACATATTATATATAAATTAATCTTATTATTAACAAGATTAATTAGAAACATAAATTAATGAGTGATAAATTAAAACCATTGCTTTACATTATATTCATTATAATCAAGAAAATTTACAAAATCAATGTAAATAAGAAAATCCTGTGATTTACACAGGGTTTTCTTATTTGAGGGGTTAATTTTTAGCTTCACTTATAATCGGGGGATTATTTATGAAGTACTTTTTACTTAACACTTAGGGGTTCCACTTTTAATATTACTAAAAAGTAATATTAAAAGTGGAGATACTTATTCCAGGGGTTAACTTATTTGCTTTAAATATTAGGAAATTAATTATCTCTTATATAATCTTGGGGGAATTACTTACGAAATATTTATTATCTCCTGTTGATACTTATAATAAGGGTATATTGTGACATCTGTGTGACAAAATTATGATTAGATTATAAATAATTTTAGAAGGAAATTAATGTGATTAAAAATTAGGTGTATAAATTGAATAAAGTTTTTTAATTAAATAAGTAGCATAAAGCAATAATATATAAATTTAATACTATAATAGTGCACTTTCAC
>NZ_DGRF01000048.1:0-119926 GCF_002390995.1 Clostridium sp. UBA4395 | reverse complement strand
TACCTTTCTCATTTAAGCACCTCATATTAAGTCATGAGGTTTATTATACTACAATTTCAATTGGGACATAATCACATGCTGTATAATAAGACATCATAAAAAGGATAAATAATATTGCACATTGAAATATTATATGATAAAATGATGATTGTGCTAGTACGGGCGGTCCTCTGTCACCAAATGTGAGTAAGAACGTCATAATAAATTTTAGGAGGGAATGCACAATGTTAGATATAATAAAAGCTATAGAAGCAGAACAATTAAGAACTGACTTACCTGAGTTCAATGTAGGAGATACAGTTAAAGTTCACATCAGAATCAAAGAAGGTAACAAAGAAAGAGTTCAAATATTTGAAGGTACCGTTCTTAAAAGACAAAATGGTGGAGCTAGAGAAACTTTTACAGTAAGAAGATTTGCATCAGGAGTTGGAGTTGAAAAAACTTTCCCAATAAATACGCCTGTTATAGAAAAAATCGACGTAGTTAGAAGAGGAAAAGTAAGAAGAGCTAAATTATTCTACTTAAGAGATAGAGTAGGTAAGGCTGCTAAAGTAAAAGAGAGAATGTAAGAAAATGGGGCTAGATAGTCCCTTTTTTTATTACACATATAGAAGTATTTATTGTAAATGTGGTGAATACTAAAATAGTTAATTTAATATATCTAATTATAAAATTCTTAGGAGTGAGATAAATGAGTATAAACTGGTTTCCTGGACATATGGCAAAGACCAGAAGAGAAATAAAAGAAAATTTAAAGTTAGTAGATGCAATAGTAGAAATTCGTGATGCAAGAATAGCTTATTCAAGTTCTAATCCAGACATTGAAGATATCAGTAGTGAGAAGCCTAGAATAATTTTATTTAATAAAAGCGATCTTAGTGAAGAATATGTAACAAAGAAGTGGGTAAATAAATTATCAGATGATAAAACTAGAGTATTGTCTGTTAACTGTCTTACAGGATCAGGGCTTAACAAGATTAAACCCACTCTAGAAGAGCTTTTAAAAGAAAAGCATGACAGGCTTAAAAGTAAAGGCGTAGTAAATATTATTACCAGAGTAATGGTTGTTGGAATCCCTAACGTAGGAAAATCTACATTTATAAATAGGATGGCAAAAAACAGTGCTGCTAAAACGGGAGATAGACCTGGTGTTACAAAGAGTAAACAATGGATAAAAACAAAGATGGGTATAGAACTTATGGATACTCCAGGAGTTTTATGGCCTAAATTTGAAGACGATACAGTAGGGCTTAATTTAGCCTTTACTGGAGCTATAAAGGATGAGATAATGGATGTTGAGGAATTGGCATTAAAGCTTATAGAAAGACTTCAAAGTACGCATGGATCAAGGCTAGTGGACAGATATAAGCTTAAAGAATTAGACGAAAATCCTCTTACTAATATGGATAACATAGGTAAAAAAAGAGGTGCTATAATTTCAGGGGGCAACATAGATTATAATAGAGTAGCTGTAATGCTATTAGATGAATTTAGGGGGGGAAAGTTAGGTCCTATTTCACTAGAGGTACCTGATACAGAAAATAAATATGAGTAGTATAAATTTTTTAAAAGAAATTAAAACTATGAGATTTAACGATATAAAATCTTCTGTCCGTGGGTTTATGTCATTAAAAGATGTAAGTAGCCATGAGGCAGATTATGAAGCTATATATCAAGTATTAAACAATGATCATAGGAAAAATGTAAGAGCTTTAGGAGAAACTCTAAGAAAATATGTGGAGCATTATAAAAATGAATATGATAGAGTAGAAAAATTATATGATTTTGATAAAAGCTATGGATATGATATTGTAGCTGGTGTAGATGAAGTTGGAAGAGGTCCCTTAGCAGGTCCTATAGTTGCTGCTGCAGTAGTTCTTGACAATAATTCAAGGAATTTAATATTACGAATAAATGATTCTAAGAAGTTAACTAAAGAAGTAAGAGAAGAGTTAAGTGATATAATAAAAAAAGAAGCAATAAGTTATTCTATAGCCCTAAAAACCAACAGAGAAATAGATAAAGAAGGCATAGGATTTTGTAACAATGAGATTTTCAAAATGGCTGTGGGAGAACTAAAAGTTACTCCAGATATAGTATTATCAGATGGATATACTATAAGAGAATTTAACCTTAGAAATGAAGCTGTAATTAAAGGAGATACTAGAAGTGCTGCCATTGCGTGTGCCTCTATAATAGCTAAAGTATATAGAGATAATTTAATGGAAGAGTATAGTAAGAAGTATACACAATATCACTTTGATAAAAATGTAGGATATGGTACCAAAGAACATATAGATGCAATAATTTATCATGGTAGCTGTCCAATTCATAGAGAAAGTTTTCTGAAAAACATACTTAACAAATAATTAATAAAATAAAAAATACCTGAATAAAAAAGTTATCTAATTACTTTTTTATTCAGGTATTTACTTTTTAGAAAGCATTTTTAATGAGTGTAATATTAGGGGATTCACCAGAAGAAATCAGTGTTACCTCTATGGCATCAAATCTAAAACAAGATTTATGTATATTTTTTAAACAAATATAATATTGTGCAGTTTTATACAATTTTCTTTTTTTAGCATTAGTGATACTTTCTAATGGGGTACCGTATCTTTTGCTATATCGAGTTTTTACCTCTATAAAGCAAATATAATTATTATCCTTAGCTATAATATCAATTTCCCCTAACTTACATAAAAAGTTTTCTTCTAATATTATATATCCCTTTTTTTCAATATATTCTCTAGCTAGATTTTCTCCATAATTACCTATAGTTTTATTTAAAATCTTCATTTAAAACTCCCTTTAATGCAAAGAACTCTGTCTACATCTTAGACAATATAATCCAAAGCTAAACTTTGATTTAATTAAAATTTTTACAAAGTTGATTTATTCTAAATTCAATGGTCAATACTTACACTATTAAAGTTGGAAATTTATATTTAGAGGGTGAAATTATGTCAATTCAAATAAAGACTGCAGCCTTTTCTGGAGTAGAAGGTATATTAATTAATGTAGAGGTAGATATCACCTATGGGTTACCTAATTTTAATATTGTAGGTTTAGGGGATACTGCTGTAAAAGAATCTAAGGATAGAGTTAGATCAGCTATAACCAATTCTTCTTTAGATTTTCCAATTAGTAGAATAACTATAAATTTAGCTCCAGCTCATATACGAAAGGAAGGCTCACACTATGATTTGCCTATAGCTGTAGGAATTCTTTTAGCAACTAATCAACTTTTCTTAGAAGAGCCAGATAATTTTATATTTATGGGTGAGTTGTCCTTAAATGGAAATGTAAATAAAATTAAAGGGGCTCTTCCCATTGTAATCGAAGGTATAAAACATGGCGTAAAGAACTATATAGTACCTATTGAAAATAAAGATGAATGTGCTTGTATTGAAGAAGCCAATATATATCCTATTAGGAATTTGAGTGAGGTAATTCATCTTTTTACTTATAAGGATGTAAAACCCTATACATTTACCAGTAGAGAAAAGTATAAAAATAATAATTCTCCATTAGATTTTGAAGATGTCATAGGACAGCAAGCAGCTAAAAGAGCATTGGAGGTTGCTGTAGCAGGAAATCATAATGTACTTATGTATGGAACTCCAGGATCGGGAAAAACTATGCTGGCAGAGAGGGTTATTTCTATTATGCCGCCTCTTACCGATGACGAAGCTCTAGAGGTTACGAAGATATATAGTATTAGTGGAGAGCTTAAGGAAGAGGGACTAATGGGAAATAGACCCTTTAGGAATCCTCATCATACAATTACTAGTACTGCCTTAATTGGTGGTGGCAGAAACCCCTCAGCAGGAGAAGTATCTTTAGCTCACAATGGAGTGTTATTCCTAGATGAAATATTAGAATTTGATAAAAGGGCTCTTCAAGTTCTAAGACAGCCTTTAGAGAATAAGAGGGTAAGAATTTCAAGAGTAAATGGAACAATAACTTATCCAGCGGATTTTATGCTTGTGGCAGCTATGAATCCTTGCAACTGTGGGATGTATGGAAGTGAAACAAGGTTATGTAAATGTAGTGATAGCGAAGTGAAAAGATATTTATCTAGATTATCTGGACCTTTATTAGAGAGAATAGATATTTTCACTCCAGTAAATTCCATATCCTATGAGACTATAAATAGTGATAAAAAAGAAGAAAAATCAGAGGTTATGGCCCTTAGGATAGAAAGAGCAAGGGAGATACAAAGTGAAAGATTTAGGAATGAACATATAAAATATAATAGCAATATGTCTTCTAGTCATATAAAAAAGTACTGTAAGCTTAATGGGGATTCTAATAGGATTCTTGAATATACATACAAAAAATACGGGCTTAGTACTAGAGTTTATAATAGGATTTTAAAAGTAGCTAGAACTATTGCGGATTTAGATGGCAATAAATCCATAGAAGAAAATCATATTATTGAAGCACTTCAATATAGGAAGTACATAAGGGAAGATATAATATAAAGAATTAGGAGAGTATAGATGGTCGATTTATTTAAATTATGGATTATTACTACAGAAGTATCTAATAATATGAAAAAATATATTTATGATGAATATCATGATTTTGATACCTTGAGAAAAATGGTGATTAATGATAATATGACACTATTGCCTAAAAAAATTGTAGAAAAGTTTCAAAAGTCATATATAAAAATTGAAGAGTTGGTTGCTGAAGAATGTAAATCCATTAAGGATATACATATTTGTACTATTTATGATATAGATTATCCTATAAGTTTACTGCAGTATGAGGATGCACCTTTTGGTATATTTTACAAGGGGGATATTTCAACGGTTAATGAAAAAAAGAATATCTCTATTGTGGGTTCTAGGAAGTGTACTAGATATGGGATAGACGTAACTAATAGTATGGTGGAACAGTTAAGTCCTTATGAAATAAATATTGTAAGTGGTATGGCTAAAGGTATTGATTCTGTAGCTCATAGGGCCGCAATAAAGAACAACATTAATACAATTGCAGTTTTAGGTAGTGGAATTGATGTTATATATCCTAAAGAAAACTATAGACTCTACCATGAAATTTTAGAAAACGGTGGTTGTATAATTAGTGAGTTTCCCTTGGAAACACCACCTTTAAGTAGAAATTTTCCAATGAGAAATAGAATTATTAGTGGTATGTGCGAATTGTTAGTTGTCACTGAAGGCGGAGAAAAAAGTGGGACGCTAATTACTGTAGGATCAGCTTTAGAGCAAGGGAAAAATATAATTGTTGTGCCAGGGAGTATATTCTCCAGTGAAAGTAAAGGGACCAATAAATTAATAAAAGATGGTGCCTATGTTTATACAGACATAGAAGATGTGTTAAATTTATTGAATATTTCTAGAGTTTCCATAGATAATAAAAATATAACTACTGTAAAAAGCAAATTAGAGGAAAGAATATATCAAGTTATAGATGATAATCCTATACACATTGATAAAATAATTAAATTAGTTGATGTTGACATTAATCGATTATATAAGTTATTATTTGAGTTGCAAGTAAAAGAGGAGATTTTATGTTTAAGTGGAAACTTTTATGTTAGAATTAATAAATAGTTAAAATTTTATGAAATATTTAATAAGGTTTGTATATTATGACTTGCAATGAGATAATAATATTTTAAAATATAGTAGGATGTAGAATTTTATATATAATAAAAAGATTATGAGAAATCTGCATGGTGCTTATAAATATGTAATAAAGTAAAAAATTATAAGCTATAATGGAGGGGTTAGAATGGGGCAAAAATTAGTCATAGTTGAGTCGCCAGCAAAAGCGAAAACCATAAAGAAGTATTTAGGAAAAAATTATGTAGTAGAAGCATCTATGGGTCATGTAAGAGATTTACCTAAAAGTCAATTAGGGGTAGATATAGAAAAAAATTATGAACCAAAATACATAACTATTAGAGGTAAAGGGGAACTTTTAGATAAGATTAAGAAGCAAGCTAAAAAAAGTGAAAAAATATATCTTGCTACGGACCCTGATAGAGAAGGGGAAGCTATATCTTGGCATTTAGCTAACATATTAAAAATAGACACTGAAGAGTCATGTAGAATAGAGTTCAATGAGGTAACAAAAAGTGCTGTAAAAAATGCCATAAAATCTCCAAGAAAGATAAATGAAAATGTATTTGATGCTCAACAGGCTAGAAGAGTATTAGATAGATTAGTAGGATATGAGATAAGTCCTATACTTTGGAGAAAAATAAAGTGGGGATTAAGTGCCGGAAGAGTACAATCTGTAGCTCTTAGAATAATATGCGATAGAGAAAAGGAAATTCAAGCTTTTGTACCAGAAGAATATTGGACTGTGGAAGCAAAAGTATCTAAATTAGCAGAAACAAAAACCTTTACAGTGAAATTGCATAGTAAAAAAGGGAAAAAAATTATTATAAATAAGGAAGAAGAAGCTAATAATATTATAAAAGTTGTACAGCAAGGTGAATTTGTGGTTAAAGATATAAAAGATACAGCTAAATCTAAAAATCCACTACCACCATTTACTACTAGTACTCTTCAACAAGATGCCTATAGAAAAATAAACTTTTCAACTAAAAAAACCATGGCAACAGCACAACAGTTGTATGAGGGTATAGAAATTAAAGGACATGGAACTATTGGTCTTATTACTTATATGAGAACAGACTCAGTAAGAGTATCAGAGGAGGCTCAGGGAGCTACTCTTGAATTTATAAAAAATATCTATGGAGATAAATATGCACCAAAGGTTAAAAGAGCTTACAAAGGTAAGAAGGGAGCACAAGATGCTCACGAAGCTATAAGACCCACTAATGTAGAGATTACTCCAGAAATTGCTAAGGAAACCTTAAGCAATGATCAATTAAAACTCTACACTTTAATTTGGAATAGGTTCGTAGCTAGCCAAATGGAGTCTGCAATAATTGATACTACATCAATTTCAATAAGCAATGGGGATTATTTATTTAAAGCTTCAGGATTTAAGGTGAGATTCGATGGGTTTACTAAAATCTATGCTACAGATAATGAAGAAGAGGATGGAAATGCAAAATTACCAACTTTAAATACAGATGAAAAGTTAATAGAAAAATCTGTAGATGGAAAACAACATTTTACTCAACCTCCAGCAAGATTTTCAGAGGCATCCTTAGTTAAAACTTTAGAGGAAAATGGAATAGGTAGACCGAGTACTTATGCACCTACAATTACCACCTTATTAAGCAGGAAATATGTAGATAGAGAAAAGAAGGTATTATTTCCTACGGAATTAGGATTCATAGTTAATAATATAGTTAGTGAATATTTTAAACAAATAGTTGATGTAGAATTTACTGCTGAAATGGAAAGTAAACTAGACAGCATAGAAGAAGGAAATGCTAATTGGAAATCTGTAGTAGAAGAATTCTTCGTACCACTAAAGGAAGCTATAGAAATAGCCGAAAAAGAAATAGCTAAGATAACTATAGAAGATAAGGTATCTGACATACCATGTGATAAATGTGGAAGACTTATGGTGATAAAACAAGGAAGATTTGGTGAGTTTCTTGCATGTCCAGGATATCCAGAGTGTAAAAATACAAAGACCATGGCTAGAGAATTAGACGTAAAGTGTCCTAAGTGTGGAGGAAATGTTTTAGAAAAGAGAAGCAAAAAAGGTAAGATATTTTATGGATGTGGAAATTATCCACAATGCGATTTTGTAAGTTGGCATGAACCTACAGAAAAGAAGTGCCCTCAGTGTGGAAGTGTAATGGCTAAAAGATATAGCAAAGCAAAAGGTGATTATTTAGAATGCATTAACTCAGAATGTAAGCATAAGGAGTTAACAGATAATAAATAAAATGGGTTATATTAGTTAAAAATTACCTTGAAGTAAAATTTAATTTAAAAATAGGTTAAATATGTCGAAAATTAATAAAAAACATGTTGATAGAATAAATTCTATATGTTATGATGGTATATGGCAACGAAACAATTCTAAAATTTGTGAAAGAAAAGAATATTTTGAATTATTTAAAAGGTTGCAGTGATAAATAGCATTATGAAAAGTGAAAAAAGAAGAAGGAGGAATAGTGATGTCATTATTAGAAAAAACAAGAAAATTAAACAAAATTTTACAAAAGTCAGGTTCAGAACCAGTAGTTTTTGATGATATATGTGAACTTCTAAGTGAAGTGTTAGATTGTAATGTATATGTTATTAGTAGAAAGGGGAAAGTTTTAGGATATAATCTTTCCTATGGATTTGAATGCGATAAAGTTAAAGAACAAGTAGTTGAAAATAAAAGATTTCCAGAGCAATATAATGCTAAACTGCTAAATATAGATGAGACAAAGGCAAATATGCCAAGCAGTGGTATTTGTGTATTTAATGGAGAAGTTCAATGTGACTTCAAAGATATGCTATCAACTATAGTTCCTATTAATGGGAATAGAGAAAGATTGGGAACTTTATTGTTATCAAGATTTTCTAACCAGTTTACTGAAGATGATTTAGTTATTGCAGAATATAGTGGTACTATTGTAGGAATGGAAATGTTAAGAGCTAAGACTGATGAAATAGAAGAAGAAGCAAGAAAAAAAGCTATAGTTCAATTAGCAATAGGAACATTATCTTATTCAGAGTTAGAAGCCGTAGAACATATATTTAATGAACTTGATGGTAGTGAAGGACTTTTAGTTGCATCTAAAATAGCAGATAAGGTTGGAATAACTAGATCTGTTATAGTAAATGCTCTTAGAAAGTTTGAAAGTGCTGGAGTTATAGAATCTAGATCTTTAGGAATGAAGGGTACTCACATAAAGATTCTAAATGAGAAATTAATAGATGAATTAAATAAGCTTAAATAATTTAATACAATATGTAGAAAAATATTAAAAATAAAAATCCTGATAAAGGATTTTTATTTTTAATAAAAAGGATTCTTTCAATACTCACATGTATTTTAAAAGTTTTCTAGGAAACTATATGAATAGTTGTCTAGTTAAACAGTTACAATGTAAACTATTTAACTAGGTAAATAGTTAAATAGTTTACTATTTGTTCTATCCATGCGGGTTTCAGGGATCTATCTTTTAAAATTCTAGAATTAATATATATTAATTATGAAAAATTATAATTATTGTATTAACAGAATTTTAAATAATAAAAATTTAAAATTAACCTTGTTATTTAGAAATAAATTTGTTGAACATTGATTTTCTATGTGATATAATACACAAGGTAAGAAAATACACACACTACTGAATTTATTAAAAGGTGCTTTAAGGAGTATTTAATAAAAATGATGGTAGTGGAGGAAAAAACCAGGAGGTATATTAAAATGGCAGTTATTTCAATGAAACAATTATTAGAAGCAGGTGTTCATTTTGGACATCAAACAAGAAGATGGAACCCTAAAATGGCTCCATACATCTTCACTGAGAGAAATGGTATCTATATCATTGACTTACAAAAAACAGTTAAGAAAATTGATGAAGCATATGATTTCATAAAATCAGTATCAGAAGAAGGAAAAGATATATTATTTGTTGGAACTAAAAAGCAAGCTCAAGAAGCTATCCAAGAAGAAGCTATCAGATCAAGCATGCATTTTGTAAACAACAGATGGTTAGGTGGAATGTTAACTAACTTCAGAACTATTAAAACAAGAATAGGTAGACTTGAAGCTTTAGATAAAATGGAAGAAGATGGAACATTTGATGTTCTTCCTAAAAAAGAAGTTATTCAACTTAAAAATGAAAGAGAAAAATTAGAAAAGAACCTTGGCGGAATTAGAAACATGGATGCTAAGAATATTGGAGCTTTATTTATAGTTGATCCAAGAAAAGAAAAAAATGCTATACTTGAAGCTAAAACACTAGGAATTCCTGTAATAGCAATAGTTGATACAAACTGTGATCCAGATGATGTTGACTATGTAATCCCAGGAAATGATGATGCTATAAGAGCAGTTAAATTAATAACTGAAAGATTAGCTGATGCTATAATTGAAGCAAGACAAGGTGAAGAAGTAGCTGAATAATATAGCAACTTTCTAAGTAAATTTCAAACAGCCTCATCTATGGTTGTAAAACATATGAAATTTTAAAGGTAGATGAGAGAGAAATCTTTCATTTACCTTTTTGTTAGGAAATTAAAGGAGGAATAAAGATGATAACAGCAGCAATGGTAAAAGAGTTAAGAGAAAGAACTGGATCAGGAATGATGGATTGTAAAAAAGCTCTTAGCGAAACAAATGGAGATATGGAAAAAGCAGTAGAAGTTTTAAGAGAAAAAGGATTAGCAGCAGCAACTAAAAAAGCTGGAAGAATAGCAGCTGAAGGTATAGTTACTACTTATATATCAGAAGATATGAAAATAGGTTCTGTAGTAGAAGTTAACTGTGAAACTGACTTCGTTGCAGCAAACGATGACTTTAAAGCATTAGCAGCAAATGTAGCTAAAATGGCAGCAACTACTAATGTAACTACTGTAGAAGGATTATTAGCAGAAAAATATGTTGGAGATGAAAGCATAACTCTTCAAGACGCTGTTACAGCTCTAATTGCAAAATTAGGTGAAAACATGTCTGTAAGAAGATTTGAAAAGTTTGTAGTTGACAATGGAATAATTCAAAGTTATATCCATGGAAATGGGAAAATAGGTGTTTTAGTTCAATTAGCTTGTGAAAAACAAGATGAAGTATTAAAAACAGTTGCTAAAGATGTAGCAATGCAAGTAGCAGCAGCTAACCCATTATTCTTAAACAAAGATCAAGTAGACAATGAATCTTTAGAAAAAGAAAAAGAAATTTACAGAGTTCAAGCTCTTAACGAAGGAAAACCAGAAAACATAGTTGAAAAAATGGTTATGGGAAGAATAAGCAAATACTACAAAGAAGTTTGCTTAGTAGATCAAGTATGGGTTAAAAATGGAGATTACACTATAAGCAAGTATCTTCAAGAAGAAGGAAAGAAACTTGGAGCAACTATGGAAGTTGTTAAATTTGCAAGATTTGAAAGAGGCGAAGGAATCGAAAAGAAAGAAGAAAACTTTGCTGAAGAAGTTCAAAGACAAATGCAAGGAAAATAATACAAGATAATATTAAAGAGAACCTAGGTTCTCTTTTTTTAAAATCTACATGTATTATAATAACTATATAACTAGAGAAAGTCATATTTACATTGAAGTATCTAATGTAATTTCTATGGTTAATTTTAGTTATTAATTGATAAAATACAAAAATATGGTGTAAATATATTGAGTTGGAGGTATAATATATATATGGAAACTGCGAAATATAAAAGAGTCATGCTTAAACTTTCAGGAGAGGCATTAGCGTCAGAGAAGGGGTACGGCATTGATTTTGATACAGCGAACACTATTGCTTTACAAATTAAGAAGTTAGTTGAAATGGGTGTTGAAGTAGGTGCAGTTGTTGGTGGCGGCAACATATGGAGAGGTAGAAGTGGTGAAGGCATGGATAGAACTACCGCGGACTATATGGGTATGCTTGCTACATGTATAAATGCTTTAGCATTACAAGACTCCTTGGAAGCTATAGGTGTTAATACAAGGGTTCAAACAGCTATTGAAATGAGAGAAATAGCAGAACCTTACATTAGAAGAAGAGCAATGAGACATCTTGAAAAGGGAAGAGTTGTAATATTTGCAGCAGGAACAGGAAATCCATATTTCTCCACAGACACTACAGCAGCTTTAAGAGCAGCAGAAATAGAAGCAGAAGTTATTTTGCTTGCTAAAAAAGTTGATGGGGTATATGATAAAGATCCTCATAAACATGAGGGTGCAGTTAAGTTTAATAATTTATCTTATATTGAGGTATTAGAAAAAGGATTGCAGGTTATGGATTCTACTGCTACATCCTTATGTATGGATAATCAAATACCTATTCTAGTATTTGGTTTAGATGAGCCTCATAATATTATAAGAGCGGTAAAAGGTGAAAATATTGGTACTTTAGTATCATCTAATATATGCAAATAATTGATGGAGGTAATTTTATGGTAAAAGATATCATTAAAAATGCTGATGAGAAAATGAACAAAACTATTTTAAGCTTACAAAATGAGCTTGGAACATTAAAAGCTGGAAGAGCAAATCCTACAATGCTTGATAGAATATTAGTAGAAAGTTATGGAACAATGGTACCTCTTAACCAAGTAGGGAACATATCTGCTCCAGAGCCAAGAGTTCTTCTTATTCAACCATGGGACAAAAGTTGCATGAAAGATATAGAAAAAGCAATTTTAAAATCAGATCTAGGTATTAATCCTAGTAATGATGGTCAGGTTATTAGGCTAATTGTTCCAGAATTAACTGAAGAGACTAGAAAAAATTTAGTTAAATCAGTTAAAAAATGTGGTGAAGATGCTAAGGTTGCTATCAGATCCATAAGACGTGATGCAAATGATAAGATTAAAAACTTAAAGAAAAATAGTGAAATCAGTGAAGATGAATCTAAAAAAGCTGAAGATCAGATTCAAAAAGAAACTGATAAGTTTATCAAATTAATTGATAAGGCTATAGAAGAAAAAGAAAAGTCAATAATGTCAGTATAATATGTAAGATAAAACCTGCAAATATTGCAGGTTTTATTATTATGTATTTGTGATATAATAGCATCATGATTACTTGAAATGGAGAGGTATATTTTGGATATATTTAAGTTTAAAAAAGACACAATTAAAGAAAAAATACAATTAGATATGGAGCGAATCCCTGCCCATATAGCTATAATTATGGATGGGAATGGTCGTTGGGCTAAACAAAGAAAACTTCCAAGAACTATGGGGCATAGAGCTGGTATGAAAAATATTAAAATGATGGTTGAGGAGTCTAGTAATCTGGGAGTTAAATATTTAACCTTATATGCTTTTTCAACAGAAAATTGGAAGAGAACAAAAGAAGAAGTAGGAGCTTTGATGGACTTAGTAGTAGAGTTTATAAATAAGGAGTTTGAGGAGCTACATAGAAATAATGTGAAACTTAATTCTATAGGAGATATAAGTAAACTTCCGGAGAAATCAAAGGCTGCCGTAGAGGATGCAATGTATAAAACTAGAAATAATACAGGTTTAACTCTTAATATAGCCTTAAATTATGGAGGAAGAGATGAGATTGTAAAAGGAGTTAAAGAAATAGCTAAGGAAGTATTAGAAGGAAAGTTACAAATAGATAACATAGATGATAAAATCATATCAGACCATTTGTATACTAGTGGTATGCCAGATCCTGATATTATTATAAGGCCCAGTGGAGAATTAAGACTTAGTAATTATTTATTATGGCAAAGTGCTTATTCTGAATTTTGGTTTTCCAATATAAATTGGCCTGACTTTACAAAAGAAGATTTGAGAAGAGCAATTAGTGATTTTCAAAAGAGAAATAGAAGATTTGGTGGAGTATAGTAAGAGGTGAGGCAAATGAATAAAAGATACATAGGGGCAATGATATTAGCTCCTCTATTACTGTTTATATTTTTAGGGGGGTATTTTTTAAAGATTTCTGTAGTTTTATTATCCCTTGGTGGAATGTATGAATTCTATAAGGTAAGCAAAGTGGATGGATATAAACCTATATCTATAGTAGGATATTTATTATGTTTACTTTATTATATCTATTTAGGACATGGATTTAATTTAAACGTTGCTGTGGGTGTATTTATCCTTGCAGTATTCCTTTTAATGATAGTTCCGGTATTTGATACTGATAGAAACTTCATTGATGTAGCATTGACCATATTACCTTGTTTTTATGTAGGCATATTTTTTAGTTTTATATTATTACTTAATAATATGGAAAATGGAAACTTCTTCATATGGCTTATATTTATATCCTCATGGGGATGTGATACTTTAGCTTATTATTTTGGTAGATATCTAGGAAAACACAAATTAAATCCAAGGGTTAGCCCTAAAAAAACCATAGAGGGAGCCGTAGGCGGACTTATAGGAAGTATTTTAGGATGTACAATTTATGGATATATCATAACTAAATTTGGAGTAGTAGTCCCACTATATAACTATATGATAATTGGTCTATTAGGTGGAATTTTTGGACAGTGTGGAGACTTGGTGGCATCTTCAATAAAAAGACATGCGGGTGTTAAGGATTACTCAAATTTGATTCCTGGACATGGTGGTATATTAGATAGGTTCGATAGTATATTGCTAGTATCCGTGGTGGTATATTATTATATTAATATTTTTGTAGCGTAATTATAAGAAATTATTAAGGTATTATTAATTTAAGGGATTTCTCGAAAAATTTACAAGCCTTTAAGTACTGAGCAGGAATAAGATAAGTGATGCTCAACATTTACTTAAGAGTAGCTTGTTTTGGGAAATCCCTTTTAATTTTTGATTCTTTAAAATTAATTTAGCTATTGGCATTAAAATTAATTTAACTATTAGTATTTTGTATTATTACATATTATAGGGTATAATGTTTTTAGATAAAATTAAAGGAGCGTTAATAGTGAAAAACATAAGCATACTTGGAGTTACTGGTTCCATTGGAACACAGGCGTTAGATATAATAAGAAATAAAGAAAATAAAGTAAACCTAATAGGGGTTACAGCTCATAGAAACTTTAATGGATTAGTGGATATTATAGAAGAGTTTAGTCCAAAATATATAGGTATAACAGATGAGAAATGTTATGAAGCTATAAAGGAGTATTGTGAAAGAGAAAATAAACAAGTAAACCTATTTGGTGGAGAAGAAGCGCTAGAAAAAGTTGCTACTTTAAAAGAAATAGATACGGTTTTGACTTCTGTAGTAGGAATTGCAGGATTGAAACCAACTATTAAGGCTATTGAAGCTAAGAAAAATATAGCATTAGCTAATAAAGAAACCTTAGTAGTTGCTGGAGATATAGTTATGGCAAAGGCAAAGGAAAATGGTGTTAAAATTCTTCCAGTGGATTCAGAGCATGGAGCTATATTTCAATGTATTCAGGGTAATGAAAAAAAAGATATAAATAAGATAATACTTACCGCTTCAGGTGGGCCATTTAGAGGCAAAACTAGAGATGATTTGAAGGAAATTACCCCTAAAGAGGCTTTAAAACATCCTAAATGGAACATGGGAAGAAAGATTTCTATAGATTCATCAACCTTGGTAAACAAGGGATTAGAAGTTATAGAAGCACACTTTTTATTTGGAGTTTCTTATGATGACATTGAAGTTATAGTTCATCCACAAAGTATTGTACATTCCATGGTAGAGTATAAAGATGGTTCAATTATTGCTCAATTAGGAAGCACAGATATGAGGTTACCTATCCAATATGCCCTAAGCTATCCTGATAGAAGGACAGCTATAGCAGATAAGTTAGATTTTAAAACCGTTTCAAGTCTAACCTTTGAACAGCCCGATATAAACACTTTTAGATGCTTAGAATTAGCATTTAAAGCAGGAAAACTTGGTGGTAATATGCCAGCAATTTATAATGGAGCTAATGAAATTGCAGTAGAATTATTCCTGGATGCAAGGATTAAGTATCTACAGATTGAAGAAATAATAGAAGATGCCATGAATAAGTTTCCGCATGTGAAAAATCCAGATTTACAACAAGTTTTAGACATAGATAAGCAGGTTAGGGAATATGTTTTAAAGAGATATGTATAAGTGAATAGAGTGGAAGGGGAGAAAAATATTGCAAAGTATTATAGGTAATATACCGTATTTTTTAATGGCTTTACTTGCATTTAGTGTATTAATTATAGGTCATGAGTTTGGACATTTTATAATGGCTAGAGTTAATGGTGTAAAGGTCCTCGAATTTTCCTTAGGTATGGGACCAAAGTTATTTTCTATTAAGGGGAAGGAGACAGAGTATCTTATTAAAGCACTTCCAATTGGTGGTTATGTAAAAATGTATGGAGAAGAAGATGATGTAACTGTAGTGGATGACGGGGCTTTTTCTAATAAGACTTCCTTTCAGAAGTTAACTATTGTAGCAGCAGGTCCTATAATGAATTTTATAATAGCTATACTATTCTTTAGTTTAGTAGGAGGTATTCAAGGACATTCTACTAACGTTGTAGATAAAGTAATAGAAAATTCACCAGCCATGGAAGTGGGAATAAAAGCTGGAGATAAGATTACAGAAGTCAATGGTAAGAGGGTTACTACCTGGGAAGAATTTCTTACTGAGATTTTTACAGGAGAAGGAAAGCCTGTTAATATGGAAATAGAGAGAGCTGGACAAAAAATAAAATTTGATTTAGTACCATCCTATAATGAAGGAGAAGAAAGATTTCAAGTTGGGATATATTCTAAGGTTGTAAAGCCTAACTTTATTGAATCTATAAAATATGGACTTAATCAAACGGGAAGCACCATAAGACAGACCTTTGGTTTTTTTGGTCAACTGTTTAAAGGAAATGTTTCTGCTGATGATGTAGGAGGTCCTATAAGCATTATGAAAATTTCAGGAAGAGCTGCTCAGCAAGGAATTCTTACATTATTAAATATTATGGCTTTATTCAGTGTTCAACTAGCAATATTTAATGTAATTCCCTTCCCTGCCTTAGACGGTGGATGGATATTTCTATTACTATTCCAGATCATAACTGGTAAGGAAGTAAATAAAGAAAAGGTTGCAACAATTAATTACTATGGATTTTTAGCATTGATGTCTCTTATGGTTTTGGTATTGCTAAAAGATATTATAAATCCTATTCAGTTTTAGGAGGAAATTATGAAGAGAAAAGAAACAAGAAAAGTTAAAGTTGGAGATATATACATTGGAGGAGATTCTACAATTACAGTACAATCCATGACTAATACAGATACAAGAGATGTACCCTCCACAGTAGAGCAAATTTTAAGACTTGAAGAAAGTGGTTGTGATATAGTAAGATGTGCAGTTCCCGGTATGGAGGCTGCAGAAGCTATAAAGGAAATTGTAAAACAAATTCACATTCCTTTAGTTGCAGATATACACTTTGATTATAGATTAGCATTAAAGTCTATAGAAAATGGAGTTTCTAAACTTAGAATTAATCCAGGAAATATTGGTGACATAAGTAGAGTTGAGATGGTGGCGAAAGCTGCAAAAGAAAGAAATATACCAATAAGGATTGGGGTTAACTCTGGATCTCTAGAAAAAGAAGTTTTAAATAAATACGGTAGAGTGTGTAGTGAGGCTTTAGCAGAAAGTGCTCTTAATCATGTGAAAATTCTAGAAGCAGTAAATTTTGAAGATATAATCATATCTATAAAATCTTCTGACGTAGTTCAAATGATAGAGGCTTATAATATAGTTTCTAGTAAGGTTAATTATCCGTTGCATATTGGAGTTACAGAGGCAGGTACCACATGGAGAGGCACTGTTAAATCCAGCGTAGGTGTAGGAGCGCTTTTAGCACAGGGCATAGGAGATACCTTAAGAATTTCCCTTACAGGAGATGTAGTTGAAGAAGTTAAGGTGGGAAGAGAAATATTAAAATCCATTGGCATGTTAGAGGATGGAATAAAATTTGTATCTTGCCCAACCTGCGGAAGAACTCAAATAGATCTTATTAGCATAGCAGAAGAAGCAGAAAAAAAATTAAGCCACATAAATAAAAATATAAAGGTAGCTATTATGGGATGCGTAGTTAATGGACCAGGAGAAGCTAGAGAAGCAGATGTAGGAATAGCTGGTGGTAATGGAGAAGGTCTCATCTTTAGAAAAGGTGAGATTGTAAGAAAAGTAAAAGAAGAAGATTTACTGGATGAATTGATTAAGGAGATTGAAAGTTTATAGATAGGAGGAATCTAAATGACATTGTCAGAACTACTAGGATATGATAGTAGATTGCCTATTTATGAAGATATCATCATAAATAAAGTTCAATATCTAAAACAAAGCGAGATGGTTAAGGTAGTATTAAAACACAAGAGTTCCTTAGATGATCCTATGAAGGAGAATATATGTAATCTTATTAAGGATAAACTTAGTGATTTAGGTACTATAGATATCTTGTGGTATAGAGATGTAGAACATGTTGCTTTAGAAGATGTGGTGGGGGAGTATTGGATAGATGTGATTAACTCTCTTGCCTCATCTTTTCCTTCTGCTAAGACTAGTTTACTAAAAGCAGTTAAAAAGCTAGAAAATGACAGAATTAATATAGGTATATCCAATGAATTTATATCTAAGATGCTTTGTCATAAGAATATAGATAGGTTAATACAAAGCGAAATTTATAATATGTTCAACATTAAAGTAGAAGTAAAAATATACTATGATGAATCGGCTATTGAAGAAGATTATATTCTAGAAAAGCAAATTGAAGAAAAGAGAATAGTAAGTGATATTATAGCAAATAGTCCTAAGATTTCTAGTAGATCTAGTGATAAAGCTAAAGAAAAGGCTAAAGAAACTAAGGGAGATAAAAAAGCTAGTCCTTGGAAGGAGAATTATAGAAAGAGCAAAGAGCCTTTAGATGACAATGTGGTATATGGTAATAGAAATATAAATGAAGAAACCACAGAAATGTGTGAATTAAATATGGGCTCTGGGAGAGTAGCTGTGGCTGGAGATGTATTTAAGGTAAATATATTTGAAGCTAAAAGTGGAAAAATATATCCTTCTTTATATATTACTGATTACACTAGCTCTATAACTATAAAAATATATCCAAGAAGTAATGAAGAAGTAGAAAAGCTGCTAGAAGAGTTAAAACCAGGGGTATGTTGCAAGGTTTATGGGGAAGTAGAAATTGATAGATTTTCTAAAGATTTAGTGATTAATGCAAAGTCTATTGTAAAGTTGAAACCTAGTGAAAGAATGGATGGTTGTGAAGTTAAGAGGATAGAGCTTCATGCTCATACTACCATGAGCTCCATGGATGCAGTGGTTACACCTTCAAATCTTATTGCTAAAGCTGCTAAATGGGGACATAAGGCAATTGCTATAACAGATCATGGAGTAGCTCAAGCCTTTCCAGAGGCCATGGATGCAGGGAAGAAACATAATATAAAAATTATATATGGAATAGAGGGATATTTAGTTAATGATGGAGTAGGTATAGCTACCGGATGTAGAGGAATAGATTTTAATAGTTCCTTTGTAGTATTTGATATTGAAACTACAGGATTTTCAAGTCACCAAGATCGTATTATAGAAATAGGAGCTGTTAAAATAGAGAATGGACATGTTATTGATAGCTTTAATGAACTTATAAATCCAGAGATGAGCATTCCATATAAAATAACAGAGCTTACAGGTATAAGTAATGATATGGTGAGGGGTTGCAAAACCATAGAAGATGTTCTTCCTAGGTTTTTAGACTTTGTAGGGAGTTCTGTAGTAGTAGCTCACAATGCGGAGTTTGATACGGGATTTATTAAGTCTAAGTGCAGAAATCTTGGGTTGCAATTTAAAAATGGAATTATAGATACATTACCTTTAGCTAGATTTTTATTTCCACAACTTAAAAAGCATAAGCTTAATGTAATATGTGAACACTTAAAGATATCCTTAGAAAACCATCATAGAGCTGTGGATGATGCTAAGGCTACTGGAGATATTCTTTTAAAATCCTTTGATATGTTAATAGAGAAGGGTTTTAATAATTTAGATGGAGTTAATAAGGAATATTTAAAATCCTTTGATGTAAAAAAAGCTCCTACATACCATGTAATAATTTTAGCCAAAAACCAGATTGGATTAAAAAATCTATATAAGCTAATATCCTTTTCTAACTTAGACTATTATCAAAGACGACCAAGGCTTCCTAAGAGTCTAATAGAAGAATATAGAGAGGGACTTATTATTGGTTCTGCATGTGAGGCTGGAGAGATATTTAAGGGAGTTCTAGCAGGAAGATCCCTAGAAGACATGGAACATATAGTGGAGTTTTATGATTATTTAGAAGTACAACCCATTGGGAATAATGAGTTTTTAATAAAGAAGAACATGGTTAAGGATGAAGAAGGACTTAGGGATCTCAATAGAAGGGTATGTGAACTTGGAGATTTCTATAATAAAAAAGTAGTTGCCACAGGGGATGTACACTTTTTAGAACCACGAGATGAAGTCTTTAGAAGAATTTTAATGGCTGGAAAAGGGTTTGATGATGCTGATAATCAACCTCCACTATATTTCAAAACCACTACAGAAATGTTAAGAGAGTTTTCGTATTTAGGTGAAGAAAAGGCCATGGAAATTGTGGTGGAAAACCCTGAGTATATACAAAGCTTAGTTGGAGAGGTTAAACCAATTCCAGATGAAACCTATGCTCCTAAAATAGAGGGTGCAGAGGATGACATTAGAAACATGACTTTAAATAAAGTAAAATCTATATATGGAGATAATCTTCCAGAAGTTATTCAGAAAAGACTTGATAAGGAATTAAACTCTATTATAAATAACGGATATGCGGTGCTTTATCTTATAGCACAAAAATTAGTGGCAAAGTCTATCAGTGATGGATATCTAGTTGGATCTAGGGGATCTGTTGGATCTTCCTTTGTAGCTACCATGTCAGATATAACAGAGGTTAATGGGCTTCCACCTCATTATGTATGTCCTAATTGTAAAAATAGTGAATTCATTTTAGATGGATCCATAGGTTCGGGAGTTGACTTACCAGATAAAAACTGCGAAAAATGTGGAACTCCTTATATAAAAGATGGTCATGATATTCCTTTTGAAACTTTCTTAGGCTTTGAGGGAGATAAGGAACCAGATATAGACTTAAATTTCTCAGGGGATAACCAAGGTGATATTCATAGATATACAGAAGTTCTTTTTGGAAAAGGTCATACCTTTAAAGCAGGAACCATAGGGACTATTGCAGATAAGACTGCCTATGGATATGTTAGAAAGTATTTAGATGAAAGAGATATAAATACTACTAATGCAGAAATAGAAAGATTAACTATTGGATGTACTGGGGTAAAGAGAACTTCAGGGCAACACCCAGGAGGAATTATGGTTGTACCTAGTGACAATGAAATATTTAATTTTTGTCCAATACAACATCCTGCAGATGATCCAAAATCAGATATAATAACAACTCACTTTGATTATCACTCTATTAGTGGTAGGCTTTTAAAACTTGATATACTAGGCCATGACGATCCTACTATGCTTAGGATGCTTCAAGATTTAACTGGAATAAATCCTCAAAGTGTACCTTTATCTGACCCAAAGGTTTTGAGTCTTTTCACAGGGACAGAAGCTCTTGGAATAACTCCTGAAGAACTGGGTTGTGAAGTTGGATGTTATGGTGTTCCAGAGTTTGGAACTAAATTTGTTAGACAGATGCTATTAGATACAAAACCACAAACATTTTCTGACTTAGTTAGAATTTCTGGTCTTTCTCATGGTACTGACGTATGGCTTAATAATGCTCAATATTATATAAAAGAAGGATATACTACTCTTAAAGATTGTATATCTACCAGAGATGATATTATGGTTTATCTTATATATAAAGGCCTTCCGCCCAAGACTGCGTTTACCATCATGGAGAAGGTTAGGAAAGGAAAGGGGGTATCAGAAGAGTTTGAAGCCATAATGAGAGAACATAATGTTCCAGATTGGTATATAGAGTCCTGTAAAAAAATTAAATACATGTTTCCTAAAGGTCATGCTGTTGCCTATGTAATGATGGCTATGAGAATAGCTTATTTTAAGGTTCATCACCCAAAGGCTTATTATGCAACTTATTTTACTGTTAGAGCAGACGATTTTGATGGTGATTTAGTTATAAAGGGTGAAGAAGCAATGAAAGATACTATGGATGAATTAAATGCTTTGGGGAACAATATAGGTACGAAAGAAAAAGGTCTTCTTACCACCTTAGAACTTTGTTATGAAATGTACAAAAGAGGTATAAAATTTCTACCGGTAGATGTATATAAATCAGAGGCAGTAAAATTTACAATAGAAGGAGATAATATAAGAATTCCTTTAAGTGGACTTACTGGAGTAGGGGAAAATGCAGCAAAGGCTATAGCAGAAGCTAGAAATCATGGAGAATTTATATCTAAGGAAGATCTTCGTATAAGAAGTAAAGCTACAAAGACTGTAGTAGAAGCTTTGGCAAATCACGGAGCCATAGGGGATTTACCAGAAACAAATCAATTAAGTCTTTTTTAACAACTGTTTATTTAAATAATTTAAGTTAGGTGCCATTTCATTAACAGATTTCTTAGCTTCTTTGAAGCTTAGAAATCGTTATCCAGGGACGTAGCAGCTCTTTACTCCAATTTTAAATAAAATGGGAGTATTAGAGATGGTAGTCATCGGCATAAATACCTCAAAGGAGCTAAAATCATTGCATATTGAAAATAGCTATGATATAATTGTACTTAATGAGCTAGTTATTATGATAATCTTTGAGGGAGAGTAGGATTTATGCCTACTCTCTATTTATTAAAACGCAACCCCAAGTTGCGTTTTAATTATAAAGTGAACCTTAGTTTGAACTGAGGTTTTACATCTCACTAAAGCTAGTTGAACTCATACCTTAAAGGGTACTGTGGTAATGTAAATATTATCCCATGACTATTTGACCAAATACTTTCAACTTCATAAAAAGATGGAAGTTGTGTAGCAATAAAAAATATTAAGTTTATTACTAAAGATTTAAAGTAAATATAATAAAAAGGAGGAAATGTATTATGAACAGTAGCGGTGTTGTGGAAAAACTCCATAGTAAAATTACTAATATAGTAGAAAAACTCGGATTTGAACTTTATCACTTAGAATATGTACGTGAAGGCGGACAAAATATTTTAAGAGTTTTTATAGATAATGAAAAAGGCGTTGCTTTGGATAACTGTGTAGAAGTAAGTAAGGCTGTTGGAGAAATGCTAGATAAAGAAGATCCTATAACAGAAGAATATAATTTAGAAGTATCATCTCCAGGTATATTTAGAACCTTATATACAAAAGAACATTTTAATAAGTATATAAATCATGATGTAGCTGTAAAACTTTCAGCATTATTTGAAGGAAAGAAAAAATATGAAGGGATATTGAAGGGGTTAGATAGCGAAAACTTAATGTTAGAAATCAATGACAATGAAGTTGCAATACCAATGTCAAAGGTTTCTTTAGTTGCGTTAAACCCAACTTTATAAGGAGGATATAAATATAATGAGCACCGGATTTAAGGAAGAATTTATAGATGCTGTAAAACAACTAGTTGTTGAAAAAGGAATTAGTGAGGAAATGCTTTTTACTACCATAGAGGATGCTTTAGTAGCAGCATATAAGAAAAATTTTGCAAAGTCTCATGCCAAGGAACAAAACGTAAGAGTATGGGTTAATAGAGATACAGGAGAAACTCATGTATACTCATTAAAAGAAGTTGTAGAAGAAGTATATGATGATGTAATAGAAATATCCTTAGAGGATGCTAGAGAAATCAGTGCCAAATATAACTTAGAAGATATTGCGGAAATTGAAGTTACTCCAAGAGATTTTGGAAGAGTTGCGGCTCAAGCTGCGAAGCAAGTTGTTATTCAAAGAATTAAGGAAGCTGAAAGAACTCTTATATATAATGAATTTATAACTAAGGAATTTGACATAATAACAGGTATAGTTCTAAGAAAAGATAGAGGAAATGTATTTATAGATCTAGGTAAACTAGAAGCTGTATTAGGCCCAAATGAGCAAATGCCAGGAGAATCTTATATATTTAATGAGAAATTAAAGCTATATATAGTAGAAGTAAAGAAAAGTTCTAAGGGACCACAAATTGTAGTTTCAAGAACACACCCAGGCCTTGTAAAAAGATTATTTGAGTTAGAAGTTCCGGAAATATACAGTGGAATTGTAGAAATAAAAAGTATAGCTAGAGAAGCAGGTTCAAGAACTAAAATAGCTGTATGGTCTAACGATGAAGAAGTAGATCCTATGGGAGCTTGTGTTGGACCTAAAGGAATTAGAGTTCAAAACATAGTAAATGAACTCAGAAATGAAAAAATTGATATAATAAAGTGGAGTAAGTTACCAGAAGAGTATATTGCTCATGCACTAAGTCCAGCTAAAGTTCTATCAGTTGATGTAGATGAGGATGGAAAGAGTGCTAAGGTTGTAGTAGATGATAATCAATTATCATTAGCCATAGGTAAGGAAGGTCAAAATGTTAGATTAGCAGCAAGACTTACTGGATGGAAAATAGATATTAAGAGTAAGAGTCAAGCTGAAAGCTTACAAAACGAAGAAAGTAACCTTTAAAGGTAGGTGATATTTTATGAAGGTAAAAAAGATACCTCAAAGAATGTGCACAGGATGCATGGAAATGAAACCTAAGAAGGAACTTATAAGAGTTGTTAAAAATAAGGAAAATGAGATATCTATAGATTTACATGGTAAAAAACCTGGTCGTGGAGCCTATATCTGCAGAAATATTCAATGTTTAGAAAAAGCCGTAAAGACTAAAAGACTAGAAAGAAATCTAGAAACTAAGATAAATGATGAAATATATGATAAACTAAAGGAAGAGATAGTTAATGCAGAATAAATTTTTAAGTTTTCTAGGAATTGCAAAAAAATCTAGAAACTTAGTAGAAGGATATAATGGATGCGAAGAAGAGATAAAAAGAAATAAAATCCGTCTATGTATTTTATCCTTAGAGTGTTCAGAAAACACTAAGAAAAAATTTGAAAAATACTGTGATGACAGAAGAGTGCCTGTAATAGGAAATATACCTAAAAATGAATTGGGTATGGCCATAGGTAGAGAAGAAATCAATGTGTTAGCAGTAAGAGATGAAAAAATTTGTGAAAATTTAATAAAGTTATGGAAAGAGAATTACGGAATGTAAATTCGGGGGTGAAAGTTTTGTCGAAAATAAGAATATATGAGTTAGCTAAAGAATTAGAAGTTACAAACAAGGAACTTATAAGTGTATTAATGGAAGAGTTCGGTGTAGAAGCTAAGAATCACATGAGTGTCATCGATGAAGAGGATGCTGATCTTATAAAAGAGCTATATGAAGAACAGAAAAAAGAAGCAGCTGAAAAGAAAGAAATCATTGAAGAATATGAATCAAAAATCAATGAAGATATAAGTAAGCAGCAAAGAAAAAATAGCAAAATGAGAAAAGGTGGAAATAAGAGAAACGAAGAAAAAGTTGATGAAACTCCAGATGAAGTAATCGAAATGGAACAAACTATCGTTGTAAAAGACTTAGCTGATAAGCTAAAAAAACCAGTGGTAGAAGTTATAAGAGCTTTAATATTCCAAGGAGTTATGGCAAGTGTAAACCAAGAGATTGACTTTAATACAGCCGAAAAGCTTGTAGATAGCTTTGGATCTATTGCAGTATTAAAAGAGCAAAATGTTGGTGACATTGCTAAAGAACAAGAGGATGAGATTGATGAGATAGAAGACGAAGCATCAGAAGCAAAAGAAACTAAAAGACCACCAATAGTTACAGTAATGGGTCACGTTGACCACGGTAAGACATCATTACTAGATGCAATAAAGAAATCTAAAGTTACAGCAACAGAAGCTGGTGGAATTACTCAACACATAGGTGCTTATACTGTGGATGTAAATGGTGAGAGAATTACCTTCCTTGATACTCCAGGTCACGAAGCTTTTACTTCTATGAGAGCTAGAGGAGCTCAAGTTACAGATATAGTTATATTAGTAGTAGCAGCAGATGATGGAATTATGCCACAAACTGTTGAAGCTATAAATCACTGTAAAGCTGCAGAAGTACCTATGATTATAGCTATAAATAAAATGGATAAAGAAAGTGCAAATCCAGATAGGGTTAAGCAAGAGTTAACAGAATATGGATTAGTATCTGAAGATTGGGGTGGAGATACTATATGTGTACCAGTATCTGCTCACACTAAGGAAGGCTTAGATAATCTTCTTGAAATGATTACAATAAATGCTGAAATGTTAGAATTAAAAGCTGATGCTAACAGAAGAGCTAAAGGAACAGTTATAGAAGCTAAATTAGATAAAGGTAGAGGACCTGTAGCTAGTATACTAGTTCAAAATGGAACTTTAAAATCAGGAGATTCTATAATAGTTGGAACTACTTATGGTAGAATCAGAGCAATGATTGATGATAAAGGTAAAACTACAAAAGCAGCTGGCCCTTCTATGCCAGTAGAAATATTAGGACTTTCAGAAGTTCCAGCAGCAGGAGATAGATTTACTGTTGTTAGAGATGAAAAGACAGCTAGAATAATGGCAGAGTCAAGAAAAGAAAAGATTAGACAAGAACATTTCCAAACCTCTAATAGAGTGTCTATGGAAAATCTATATAACCAAATTCAAGAAGGTAAGGTTAAAGAATTAAGCGTAATAGTTAAGGCTGATGTTCAAGGTTCAGCAGAAGCGGTTAAACAATCCATAGAAAAACTTTCTACAGATAACGTAAAAGTTAGAGTTATCCACGGAGCAGTTGGAGCTATAACTGAAACAGACGTATCTCTAGCTTATGCTTCTAATGCTATTATTATTGGTTTCAACGTAAGACCAGACAATAATGCTATTACAGTTGCAGAAAGAGATAATGTAGAAATTAAAACTTATAGAATTATCTATGATGCTTTGGATGATATTAAATCAGCAATGATTGGTATGCTTGAACCTGAATACAAAGAAGTTATTACTGGACGTTGTGAAGCAAGACAGGTATATAAAATTTCTAACGTTGGGACTATAGCAGGATGTTATGTTCTTAATGGAAAGATAACAAGAAACTGTAAAGTTAGAGTACTAAGAGATGGTATAGTAATTACAGAATCTACTCTTGCATCTTTAAAGAGATTTAAAGATGACGTTAAAGAGGCAGCAGCTGGATACGAATGTGGACTTAGCATTGAGAAATTCAATGATATAAAAGAAGGAGACATTATAGAAGGCTATATCATGGAAGAAATTAAACCAAAACAATTGTAATAGGAAGGAGTGATCTCCATGGCTAACTATAGAGGCGGCAGAATCAATGAAGAGATAAAAAAAGATGTTAGCAACACTATTCAAAACAAAATAAAGGATCCTAGACTTACAGCAATGGTAAGTGTAACAGATGTAGAAGTAACAAGAGACTTAAGCTATGCTAAAGTATTTGTTAGTATATTTGGTACAGAGGATCAAAAGACAGATGCTCTTAAAATTCTTAAAAGCTCAACAGGTTTTATAAGAAAAGAGATAGGAAAAAATGTTAAGTTAAGACATGTTCCAGAAGTTATCATAGAGTTAGATACAACTTTAGATAAAGCTAATCATTTAGAGTCTTTATTTAGAAAGATAAAGGAGAATGATTCTAATGATAACTAGGAATATAGCAGATATCATAGAGAAAAGTAATTCCATAGGAATTACTTTTCATCAATCACCAGATGGTGATTCTCTAGGAAGTGCCACAGCCCTACTTCAAGGGCTGAGGGCACTTAATAAAGAAGCATATATACTTTCAAAGGAGAAAATTCCAGATACTTTTGAGTATTTGCCTTGTAGTGAGGAAATCACAGGATTACTTCAACAGGTAAAGGATGGTACAGATTTAGTAATTGTACTAGATTGTGGAGATTTCAAGAGAATAAATGCCAATTTAGATGCGGAGAATAGGCAATATAAGCTTATAAATATAGATCACCATCTAAGTAATGAAAAGTATGGTGATTTTAATTATGTGGATATAAATTCTTCAGCAGTTGGAGAAATAATTTATGACCTATTAAATCAGTTAAAAGTAGATATTACAAAGAATATAGGTAAATCAATTTATACTTCTATTTTAACAGATACAAGTTCCTTTAAGCATTCTAATACTACAAGCAGAACTCATGAGATAGCTGGGGAAATTATTAAAACTGGAGTTAACTTTAATAAAATTCAAAGACAAGTCTTTGAAAATAAAGAATTTAATAAAGTTAAGTTCTTTGGGAAAGTCATCGATACTTTGACATTACACCTTGATAATAAAGTTGTATTTATGGAGATTAATGATGCTATGCTTAATGAAGTAGGCTTAGAATCCATGGATTCTTCCGAGGTTATTCACTTTGGAACTATGATAAGTGGAGTAGAAGTAGTAGCTTTATTTAAAGAAAGTAAGGGTGGAATAAAAGTAAGCTTAAGGTCTAAAGAAATAGTTGACGTTAGTAAAGTAGCAGAAAATTTTAATGGTGGAGGTCATAAAAGAGCTTCTGGTCTTTTTTGTGAGGGTTCCATCATTGAAGTAAAGGATAAAATATACAAAATATTAGAAGAAGAGTTGATATCTTATGATAGAAAATAATAAACCCTTTGGAGTTTTAAATATAAATAAACCTCTTGGCATTAGTTCCTTTGACGTAGTGAGAAAAATAAAAAAGCTAGCTAAAGAGAAAAAGGTGGGACATGGTGGTACCTTAGATCCCGAAGCTTGTGGTGTGCTTCCAGTATGTATAGGAAGAGCAACAAAGGCCATAGACTTTATCATGGAAGGCGAGAAAGAATATATAGCAAAGGTTAAATTGGGAGTTATAACAGATACTTACGATAGAGAAGGAAAAGTACTTCGTGAGAGTAAGGTAGATTCTACAGAAGAAGAAATTACTAAGGTTATAAATAAATTTGTAGGAACTATTGCTCAAGTTCCACCTATGTATTCTGCTCTTAAACAAAATGGGAAAAAACTTTATGAGTTAGCTAGAGAAGGAAAAGAAGTCTATAGAGAGCCAAGAACAGTTACTATCCATAGTATTGATATATTATCCATAGATAGCCCTATAATCCACATAAAAGTTAGATGTTCTAAAGGAACCTACATAAGAAGTTTATGCTATGATATAGGAGAAGAACTTGGTTGTGGAGCTATGATGTGGGAGTTAGAGAGAACAGCTACTGGTCCTTTTACTATAGATAGGAGTGTGGAACTAAAAGATTTAACAGAGGATAATATAAATGATTATATTATTTCCTTAGATGAAGTATTTAGTAAGTTTCCTAAACTTGTAGTTAATGAAAAGTTTGAAAGGTTAATATTAAATGGTGTAACCATAAATGATAGAACTCTTTTAAATAGAATTGAAAAGTTTTGCAAATATGCAGTATACAACAATTCAAATAAGCTTATAGGAATTGGAGCAGAAAGCGATTCAGGATTTAAATTAATAAAACTTTTTCTTTAGGGGATATATTTATGAAAATTATACAAGATAATTTTAATGAAGTCATTGAAACTCCTAGTATAATTGTTCTGGGAAGTTTTGATGGTATACATAGTGGTCATAGAGAATTAATTAATAGTGCTAAGGAATTAGCAGAGAAGATTAAATTAACTAAAAAGATAGAAGATGTAAAGGTCATGGTATGTACCTTTAAAAATCATCCTTTGTCTGTTGTTAATAAAGAGATTTGTCCAAAACTAATAATGAGCAATGAAGAGAAAGCTATTTTATTTGAAAAACTTCAAGTGAATATATTAAATTTTATGGAATTTAATAAGGAATTCATGTCAATTTCACCAGAACAATTTATTAATAGTATAAAGAAGCATTATAATGCTAAAGGTATAGTAGTTGGCTTTAATTATCGTTTTGGATATAAAAATTTAGGTGATGTAGGAATTCTTAAAAAATATAGTGAAATATTAGACTATGAACTTTTTGTAGTAGAGCCCATAACTTCAGATGGAGAAGTGGTAAGTAGCTCTGCCATTAGACATAATCTTCAAGAAGGAAATATAGAAAGAGCTAATAAGTTTCTTGGTAGACCATTTATGTTAAGTGGAAATATAATTAAGGGTAAGCAGATAGGTAGAACCATGGGATTCCCTACTGTAAACTTAAATTATGATAAAAAATTCGTAGTACCCAAGGGTGGAGTTTATGGAACTATTGTAGAGTATAAAAATTGCTTTTATAAAGCCATAACTAATATTGGATACAATCCTACCCTAGAAGGTATTAAATTAAGTATTGAAACTAATATTTTAAATTTTGATAAAAATATATATGGAGAAGAAATTAAACTATATTTTATAGAGAAAATAAGAGAAGAAAAAAGATTCGGATCCATTGATGAACTGAAGAATCAACTATCAAAGGATAAAAATTATGTAAATGGCAAGGATTATTCTATATATATAGATAAAATTCATAAATAACTAATTTTTACAAATTTTTAATTAGTTTTTCTATTTACAAAATAAATTTAGTTTGATATAATTTCATATGAACCTTATGCTATGTATTCTGAATGCCAACGGGATACATGGCATATGGCGATTTAACTATTGGAGGTGCATACAATATGGAAAAGGCAAGAAAACAAGAAATAATGCAACAATTTGCAAGAACAGAAGGAGATACAGGTTCTCCAGAAGTACAAATAGCATTATTAACAGAAAGAATTAAAGAATTAACTGAGCATTTAAAAGTTCACAAAAAAGACCACCACTCAAGAAGAGGTCTTTTAATGATGGTTGGACAAAGAAAAGGACTTTTAAGCTACTTAAAGAAGCAAGATATCGAAAGATACCGTGCTATAATTGCTAAATTAGGAATTAGAAAATAATTAAGAGCGGCAAAGCCGCTCTATTATTTTAATTAAATAGCAAAAAAAAGATAATAATAAGTATATATCTATATATATATTTTTTTAATAACCGAAAGGAGGAGATTAAATGACAAATACGTTAAGTACTTCTGTAGCAGGAAGAGAAATGAAGATAGAAATTGGTAAAATTGGAAAGTTATCTGATTGTGCTATGTTTATTAGTTATGGAGAGACTGTAATCCTTGTAAATGTAAATGCGTCTGAAGAACCAAGACAAGGAATAGATTTTTTCCCACTAAGTGTAGAGTATGAAGAAAGACTATATGCAGTAGGTAAAATCCCAGGGGGATTTTTAAAGAGAGAGGGAAGACCATCAGAAAAAGCTATACTAAATTGTAGAGCTATAGATAGACCTATAAGACCTCTATTCCCAAAAGGATATAGAAATGATGTTCAAGTGGTTTGTACGGTATTATCTGTAGACCAAGATAATTCTCCAGAAATATTAGCTATGAATGCAGCTTCAATAGCATTACTTTTATCAAGTATACCATTTACTGATGCAGTAGCTACAGTATCAATTGGATTAATCGATGGAAAGTTTGTAGTTAACCCTACATCTAAAGAAAGAGAATTAAGCTCAATGCAATTAACTGTATGTGCTACTAAAGACAGAGTTATGATGATAGAAGCTGGTGGAGATGAAATTCCAGAAGAAACTATGATTGAAGCTATAGACTTTGGATTTAATCAGTGTCAATCTATCATAGCGTTCCAAGAAGAGGCTAGAGCTAAATTTGGAAAGGTTAAACCTGAGCCAGTACTATACAAAGCAAATGAAGAAATCCAAGGTGAAGTAAGAAACTTTGCTTTTGATATGTTAAAAGAAGCTATGTATATCACTGATAAAGATGAAAGAAATCTTAAAGTAAGTGAAATTAAAGCTAAAATAAATGAAGAATTTTCTGAGAAGTATCCAGAGGGTGGAAGTGACATAGGAGAAGTTGTTTACAATATTCAAAAGGAAATTGTAAGAAATATGTTACTTAGAGATAAGAGAAGACCAGATGGAAGAGAATTTAATCAAATTAGATCTATATCTTGTGAAACTGGACTCCTTCCAAGAACTCATGGTACAGGATTATTTACAAGAGGATTAACTCAAGTAATGACTGTAGCTACATTGGGAGCTTTAGGTGATGTTCAAATCATAGATGGTATTGGAGAAGAAGACTTCAAGAGATATATGCATCACTACAATTTCCCAGCATACAGTGTTGGAGAAGTAAGACCACTTAGAGGACCAGGAAGAAGAGAAATAGGACACGGTGCCTTAGCTGAAAGAGCCTTAGAACCACTAATTCCTTCTATAGAGGAATTCCCATATGCAATAAGACTTGTTTCAGA
This sequence comes from Clostridium sp. UBA4395, assembly GCF_002390995.1. Taxonomy (NCBI): domain Bacteria; kingdom Bacillati; phylum Bacillota; class Clostridia; order Eubacteriales; family Clostridiaceae; genus Clostridium; species Clostridium sp. UBA4395. The sequence goes on along the minus strand of NZ_DGRF01000048.1, from coordinate 88,032 downwards.
AGTTTTAAGCTCTAACGGATCTACATCTCAAGCAAGTGTATGCGGAAGTACATTAGCATTACTTGATGCTGGAGTTCCAATAAAGAGACCAGCAGCAGGAATTGCCATGGGACTTATAACTAGCGAAGATTTAAGTGAAGAAGCTGTAATTACAGATATTCAAGGAATCGAAGACTTCTTTGGAGACATGGACTTTAAAGTTGCTGGTACAGAAAAAGGAATAACTTCAATTCAAGTTGATACAAAAATAAAAGGATTATCTAAGTATTGTATAAGAACAGCTATAGAAGATGCTAGAACTGCTAGATTATATATCTTAGATAAGATAAATGAATGTATAGCTGAGCCAAGAGCAGAGCTATCTCAATATGCTCCAAGAATGTACACTATAAATATAAAACCAGATAAAATTAGAGATATCATAGGACCTGGTGGAAAAACTATTAAGAAAATAATAGCAGATACAGGTGTTAAAATTGATACTAATGATGATGGTAAGATAGTTATAATGTCTACTGATAGTGAAAGTGCTAATGAAGCATTAAGAATCATTAAAGAAATCACTAAAGAAGTAGAAGCTGGAGAAATATACTTAGGTAAAGTTACTAAGATTATGGCTTTTGGTGCTTTTGTAGAGATACTTCCTGGTAAAGAAGGATTAGTACACATATCTAAATTAGCTAACGAAAGAGTAAATAAAGTAGAAGATGTAGTAGCTATAGGTGATGAAATACTTGTAAAAGTAACAGAAATCGATTCTCAAGGAAGAGTAAATCTTTCAAGAAAAGATGCATTAAAAGATAGTGAAGAGTCTAAAACAGAAGAGTAAATAGAAGTTAAAATAAAAAGGTAAAATGCCTTTTTATTTTTTTTTATTATAAAACATAAGAACATACTAGTGTATAATTTCATAAATTATATTATAATTGTATTAAGTTTCGTTAATTTACTCATAAATATATAATAGAAAACATATTAATCATAGTAATTTATATAATTATGTATGAGGTGATATGTGATGGAAGAAAAATATAGATTTTTAAGTGAAATGGAACGATATGAAATAATAAACATTAATGATGGAGATAAGTATAGTGTCCTGGGCAATAATGATATAGTTATAAATGAAAATGGTGAGCTAAAGCTACTATTACTTGGAGATGGAAAGTCTAGTAAGATGTTTTTTAGAAATAATGAGATGCTGGAAGTTTCATGGGATTATGTAAAGAAGATAGGCTCTAAAACTATAATCATCGATGTTGATGGGGAAACACTAAGAAAATCCCATATATAATATGGAGGTAAGTATGGATATAGTTGTTCAGAAATTTGGTGGTACATCAGTATCTAGTGAAAATAATAGAATATTAGTTACAAAAAAGATAAAAAAAGCTATAAATGATGGATATAAACCTGTAGTAGTAGTATCAGCTATGGGGAGAAAAGGTTCTCCTTATGCAACAGATACATTATTATCTTTAGTTAGTGAAGAATTTAAGATAAATAATCCAAGGGCCTTAGACTTACTTTTGTCCTGTGGTGAAACTTTAAGTACAGTGGTAATGTGTAATGATTTATTAAGAGAAGGTGTAGAGGCAGTTCCACTTATGGGTGGAGAAGCTGGTATAAGGACTGATAATAATTTTAATAATGCATCTATTTTAGATGTTAATCCGAAAAATGTACTAAAGGTATTAGAGCAGGGGAAAGTACCTGTAGTAGCAGGTTTTCAAGGTATAAGTGAAGAAGGTAGCATCACTACCATAGGAAGAGGTGGAAGTGACGTTACAGGGGCAATTTTAGGAGCAGCACTAAAGGCAAAGGAAGTTCAAATATATACAGATGTTGATGGTATAATGACAGCAGATCCAAGAATAGTTTCTAAGGCTTCATTAATTGAGAGTATAAGCTATGATGAAGTATTCCAATTTGCTGATCAAGGAGCTAAAGTAATACATCCTAGAGCTGTTGAAATATCTAGAAAATATAATATTCCATTAGTAATTAAAAATACTCTTAGTGATTGTGAAGGGACTACTATTTCTTCTTATGGGGAGGACAATGAAAGAATTATTACTGGAATTACTCATATGGGTAATAGAGTTCAAATAAGAATTAATGGAGGCTCAAAGGAGCACTGCAATAATATATTTCATATTTTAGCTGAAAATGAAATAAGTATTGATTTGATAAGTGTATTTGTAAATGATAAAATATTTACTATAAGCGAAGTAGATTTAGATAAGTTTAAGAATATAGCAGCTAACTATGAAATTGATTATCAGTATACAGAAAATTGTAGCAAAATATCTATAATAGGTTCAAAGATGAGAGGAATACCTGGAGTTATGTCTAGAATTCTAAAGGCTTTAGAAGAAGGCAATATAGATATTCTTCAAACTGCTGATTCACATACAACTATTTGGTGTCTTGTAGAAAGTAAAAAAGTTGAAGATGCTATAAATTTACTTCATAATGAATTTAAATTAGGGTAGTATATAAACACCTCTTAATGCACAGAATAAGAAACATTAGGAGGTGTTTTTCCATGATTAATGAAGCGGAAAATAAAAAACATAAGGAAGATAAAGATACTAAACACAAAAAAAATAATAAAAGTAAAGTTATAATAAATGAAGAAAATGAAGATGAACAAAATGAAGATGATAACTCTAAAGGAGTAAGTAAAGAAGTTGCAAACCTTAAAGAAGTAGGGGTCATGTCTGTAGCAAAGGCTGATGACAGGATTCAAGTTATACCTATAATAGGTCAGGTTGAAGGTCATAATATTTCTGGTAATCAAACTAAGTCTACTAAATATGAGTTGATTATTCCCCAGTTAATAGCTATTGAGAGAGATGTTAATGTAAAAGGTATACTCATAGTATTGAATACTGCAGGAGGAGATGTAGAAGCAGGCTTAGCCATTGCAGAGATGATAACTAGTCTTAGTAAACCTACAGTATCCATAGTCATAGGTGGAGGACACTCTATAGGAGTTCCATTAGCTACGGCATCAGATTATTCCTTTATAACTCCTTCAGCTACAATGATAGTGCATCCTGTAAGAATGAATGGATTTGTTATAGGTGTGCCTCAAACCTTTGAATATTTTAGAAAGATGCAGGAGCGAATAGTTGAGTTTGTAGTTAGAACTTCAAAAATTGATTCAGATGATTTTAGAAAACTTATGAGTCAAACAGATGAATTACTAAATGATATAGGAACTATATTGATTGGGGATCAAGCCGTAGAATGTGGTCTTATTGATGAAGTAGGTGGAATTAGAGAAGCCTTAGATAAATTAGAAGAGTTAATAAGTGAAGGTGAAAAAAATCAACTAGAAATAAGTTCGGAAGAAAATATTAGTGAATAAATAGACAAAATTTAACAATTAACCATCGAGTTGTCAGCAAAATCATGTTGGCAACTTTTTATTTGTAAAAAAATTTGAAATATAGGTGGATTTCAATGTACAATATATTGAGATGGATAAATGGAAATTATTTTCATGAATCTTAGGAAGAGTTTTGGAGGAGATACTATGACTAAAGGAAAAGAGCCTTTAAAAAAGAAAAACAGTAGTAAAAAAAGCACTGTTAAAAATAATAGTTCAAAAGCTAAGGGAGCAAAAAAGGATAAACTTTTTGATTTTAATGGAATTATACTGATAACCCTAGGTGTTTTAATATTTTTAGCTTTACTATCAGTTATGTTTTCGGACCCAACATCTTTGGCAGGTTCCATGGGGGTATTTATTAATAGAATTTTTATAGGACTTCTTGGAATTGGTGCCTATGTTTTACCTTTTGTGCTTATTTACATGGGAGTAAGTTACATAAAAATAGATAAATATCTAAAGGTAACAAAAAAATCCCTTGGAATTTTAATATTTATAGTTACTACCATGATTTTTGTTGAACTTATAGTATTACCTGCTTACTATGTAAAAGGAAATATGGCAAGTGCTATTATAGATCAATTTAAATCTAAGTCTGTACTTCACGGAGGTATTATATCTTTAATAATTACTGTTCCTATAAGTTCACTTTTAGGAAAGGTAGGTAGTTATATAGTTTTATTTGCTTTATATATAATATCTTTAGTTTTAATTAATAATATTACTATAAAAGAGTTATTTACCTTTGGAAAAGTAAAAAGCAAGAAAAAGTCAGGGGATTTGAAGCCAACTAATATTGCAATTGATGAAGCTATGGAATATGTATCAGCAGATGGGAATACTAGAGACAATGGAAGCAGTGATGAGTCGAAGATTAAAATTATAGATTTTATGAAGATGGATGAAGAAGAGAATAGATTTGAAGGAAAAACAGAAACAAGTATAGAACAACCTAATAAGTCAAAGGAAAATAGAAATAATATAGAGGATATAGATATTGACATTTCCTTTGGTGATGGAAACAAAATATATGCTTATGAACATCCTGCGCCAGAACTTCTTCATAAAAATTTAAGTAGCATAGGTAAAAATAGCGATAAAAAAGACCTCCTTAATAGTGCTAATAAACTTCAAGAAACTTTAGAAAGTTTTGGAGTTGAAGCTAAGGTAATACAGGTTACAAAAGGTCCATCTGTAACTAGATTTGAATTACAACCCCATGTAGGAGTTAAGGTTAGTAAGATAGTTAATCTATCAGATGATATAGCTCTAAACTTAGCAGCCTCAGGAGTTAGGATAGAGGCTCCAATCCCCGGAAAGGCAGCAGTGGGGATAGAAGTACCGAATAAAGATTTATCAGCAGTATTTTTAAGAGAGGTAATAGAAAGTGAAGAGTTTACGCTCACTAAGAAAAAATTAGCCTTTGCTCTTGGAAAGGATATTGCAGGAAATTGTGTAGTGGGAGATTTATCTAAGATGCCTCACCTTTTGATTGCAGGAGCTACAGGGTCAGGAAAAAGTGTATGTATTAATACTCTTTTAATAAGCTTATTATATAAATATACACCTCAAGAGGTTAAATTGCTGTTAATAGATCCTAAAGTGGTAGAACTTAATATATACAATGGAATACCACACCTATTAATTCCAGTAGTTACAGAACCTAAAAAAGCTGCAGGAGCATTAAATTGGGCAGTTAATGAAATGACTAGAAGATATAAACTCTTTGCAGATAATAACGTAAGAAATATTGAGGGATATAACGACTTTGTAGAAAAGGGAATAATAGAAGAAAAGCTTCCATGGATTGTAATCATAATCGATGAGTTAGCAGACTTAATGATGGTATGTCCAAATGATGTTGAGGAATATATAGGTAGACTTGCTCAAATGGCTAGGGCTGCAGGAATGCATTTAGTAATAGCAACACAAAGACCATCTGTAGATGTAATTACAGGGGTAATTAAAGCTAATATACCATCTAGGATATCCTTTGCTGTTTCAAGTCAAATAGACTCAAGAACTATACTAGACTCTTCGGGAGCAGAGAAGCTTTTAGGTAAAGGGGATATGCTATATTATCCTGTAGGTGAATCGAAGCCACTTAGAATTCAAGGAGCCTTTGTGTCTGAGGAAGAAGTAGAGACTGTAGTAGAATTTATTCGTAATGGATTAAAGGAATTAGAGTATAAAAAAGAAATCATGGATGAAATAGAAAATAGTGTTTCCAAATCTAAGGGTGGAGAAGATTGTGATGAGTTAATAGATGAAGCTATTAAAATTGTATTAGAAGAAGGGCAAGCTTCAACATCCTTGTTGCAGAGAAGACTAAAAATAGGGTATAATAGAGCGGCTAGAATTATAGATGAAATGGAAGCTGAAGGGATTATCTCTGGTCGTAATGGAAGTAAGCCAAGACAGGTTTTTGGAAGAGATGATACCATGAGACAATAACTTCTTAAAGAAACTTTCAGTACAACACAAAAGAAGAGGTTTTAAATAATATAGAGATAACTTAGGAGGATAAAGGTGGAAAAATTAAAATTTGGAGTAATAAATTTAGGTTGTGACAAGAATAGAATAGATGCAGAAATTATAATAAGTAGTTTGAAGAGTAGATATGAAGCGGTGACAGATGAAAGGCAGGCAGACATATTGCTAGTTAACACCTGTGGATTTATAGAAACTTCAAAGCAAGAATCTATTGATACCATATTAGAAATGGCAAAATATAAGAAAGATAAATGTAAGGTGCTCATAGCTACTGGGTGCTTAACTCAGAGATACGGTAATGAGCTTTTAGAACTTATGCCGGAACTAGATATAATTTTAGGTGTAAATGATTATGATAAATTGCATGAATGTATTGAAAAATCTATGAAAACCGGAGAAAAGAGCTGTATTACAACTTATAGTGATACCAATATAAACATTGGTAAGAGACAGGTTACAACAGGAGGAAGTACTGCTTATATAAGAATATCTGAAGGGTGTAACAATATTTGTGCCTACTGTGCAATTCCTAAAATAAGAGGAAGATACAGAAGTAGGGATATGGAAGATATCCTTAAAGAAGCTAAAGAGTTAGCTTTAAATGGATATAAGGAGTTAATTATAGTAGCTCAAGATACTACTAATTATGGGGTAGATATATATGGAGAAAAAACTTTACATATTCTTTTAAAAGAGCTAGGTAAAATTAAAAGTATAAAATGGATAAGACTTCTTTATTGTTATGCAGAAGAGCTAACTGATGAAGTTATAAATGAAATAGCTATCAATGATAAGGTGTGTAAGTATATAGATATTCCTATACAACATATCAGTGATGATGTTTTAAAGGCTATGAGAAGAAAAGGAAGAAAGAAAATAATCACTGAAAATATTAAAAAGCTTAGAGATGCAGTTCCTAATATAACTATAAGAACTACTCTTATAGTAGGATTTCCAGGAGAAACAGAAGAGGACTTCTTAGAATTATTAAATTTTGTCAAAGAAACTAAATTTGATAAGCTAGGAGTATTTACTTACTCTCAAGAGGAAGGTACTGTGGCAGCAGAAATGGAAGGTCAAATAGAAGAAAATATTAAAGAAGAAAGACTTCACTCTATAATGATGGCTCAGCAAAGTATTTCAACAGAAATAAATGAAAATAAAATAGGTAGAATCTATGATGTATTGATTGAAAGTAAAGAAAAAGGAACATGTTGTGGAAGAAGTTATGAAATGGCTCCAGAAATTGACGGAGAAATTTATGTAAAATCTAATAAATTAAGTATAGGTGATTTTGTTAAGGTAAGAATAAAAGATGCACTAGAGTATGATTTAATAGGAGAAATCCTTAAATAATTTTTAGATTTATATATTTATAATAAAAAATATTAATTAATAATATAGATAAGGATATAAAGTAAAATTAGTATTAATAAACTAAATAATTTTTAGATTTTATTGTATAATGTTTGTATAAGATAAAATAATTACTATTATAGAAAATTTGTTTTTCTATTTACAATAAGAATTAAATTTTAATTAGGTAAACAGATTATAAGATTGTTAAATTTCAGGAGTAGGAGATGTTAATGATGAATCTTGCAAATAAGCTTACAGTGCTAAGAATAATGTTAGTTCCGATATTCTTAATATGTGCAATGATTGATACCACCACAACTAATATTATTGCTTTATCAATATTTATTATAGCTTCAGCAACAGATAAATTAGATGGCTATATAGCTAGAAGCAGAAATCAGATAACTAACTTTGGAAAATTCATGGATCCTCTAGCAGACAAGCTTTTAGTTACCTGTGCTCTAATACTTTTAGTTGAAAAAGGAATTGTTGCAGCCTGGGTAGTAGTTGTAATAATTGCTAGGGAATTTATAGTATCAGGATTAAGGACATTAGCTGCTTCACAAGGCGTGGTAATAGCTGCAAGTAATTGGGGAAAGCTGAAGACTGTAATTCAGATGATAGCTATCATAATGGGACTATTATCTCTAGTATATAATCCAGGGTGGCTTAATATTACAACCCAGGTTACCATATACCTAGCAGCTGTTATAACTATTGGATCTGGAGTGGATTATTTTATTAAAGGAAAAGATATTATAAATATTAATGAATAATGTTTATAATTCTATAACTGTGTCAAAAATGGTAAAGAGTTCCTTGAAAGAAATTTAAAGGAACTCTTTACTATAACACTTGACCTGATAAATTAAATACTATATAATAAATATATAAGAACTATTGTTCGTGATGGAAGGATGTGAACCCTAAAGGGGAATTTATGAATAACGATAAATTAAAAGCATTAGAAGCAGCTATGGGTCAAATAGAAAAGCAATTTGGTAAAGGCTCAATAATGAAATTAGGGGAAGAGAGCACTTTAAATATAGACTGCATATCTACAGGATGTTTAGGGCTAGATATTGCACTGGGAATTGGCGGAGTTCCAAGAGGAAGAATAATTGAGATTTTTGGACCAGAATCCTCTGGTAAAACTACTGTAGCTTTACATGTAGTTGCAGAAGCTCAAAAGAACGGTGGTTGTGCAGCATATATAGATGCAGAACATGCCCTTGATCCAGTTTATGCAAAGGCATTAGGCGTAGACATAGATAACTTAATAGTATCTCAACCAGATACAGGTGAGCAGGCTCTTGAAATTACAGAAGCCTTAGTTAGATCTGGTGCAATAGATATAGTAGTTATAGACTCTGTTGCTGCCTTAGTTCCAAAGGCTGAAATTGAAGGTGAAATGGGAGATGCCCATGTAGGTCTTCAAGCTAGACTTATGTCTCAAGCTTTAAGAAAACTTACAGGTTCTATAAACAAATCAAAATGCTCTACTATATTTATAAACCAATTGAGAGAAAAAGTTGGAGTTATGTTTGGAAATCCAGAAACAACTCCAGGAGGAAGAGCCCTTAAATTCTATGCATCTGTAAGAATTGATGTAAGAAAGATAGATACTATTAAACAAGGAGAAACCTTCTTAGGAAATAGAACTAGAGCTAAGATAACTAAGAATAAAGTTGCACCACCATTTAAACAATCAGAATTTGATATTATGTATGGTGAAGGAATATCTAGGGTTGGAGATATATTAGACATTGGTGTTAAAGAAGAAATTGTCCAAAAAAGTGGCGCTTGGTTTGCCTATGGAGACGTAAGACTAGGCCAAGGAAGAGAAAATGCTAAAAACTTTTTTAAGGAAAACCCAGAAATTGCTAATGAAATAGAAAATAAAATAAGAGAAAAATACTCTTTGCCACTAAATAACAATTTAGTAAAAGCTGAGAATAAAGTAGAAGAAAAGTAAATTACTTTATTAAATCAGATAAAAGATATGTGAAGCTTTAAGTAAAAATATATAACTTAAGCTTTACATATCTTTTTTAATTAAAATTTTAAATATTGTGTATGAAATATACAAATAAATGTATAATTAAAGTATGTGATATTTTAATGTAAAAATTAAAGGTGATATTCTAATTAAAAATTTTTTTAAAAAGGTTCAAGTCGAGCCTAAGAGCTAAGTTGAGAGAATTTGTAGTATTTAGTAATAACCTTGACAATGATGTTAAAGTAATATAAAATGAATACAAATACTGGTTTAATATAAGAGGAATTGAATAGAATATGCACCTTTTCGAGCTTTCATTTTACTGCTAATATATGTCATAAAAAAAGCAAAGGAGGTGTTGGAAATTGACTGAACCAAGTCAAATTATTTTAATAATAGCTATTGCGCTAGTTGTTTGTTTAGTCGCTATTTTTGTTTTTATTTATACAAGAAAGAATATATCTTTAGCTAATGTATCTAAATCAGAGGAAGATGCTAAAAAGATTTTAGGTGAGGCACAAAAAGAAGCAGAATCTAAAAAGAAAGAAGCAATCCTTGAAGCTAAAGAAGAAGTTCATAGATTAAGAGCTGATTTTGATAAAGAGTCCAGAGAAAGAAGAAATGAAATTCAGCGATTAGAAAGAAGGGTTCTTCAAAAAGAGGAAACTTTAGATAAGAAAACCCTAACAATAGAAAGAAAAGAAGAAGTATTATCTAAAAAACAACAAGAGGTTGAGACATTAGAATCAGGAATACAAGAATTATATAATAGTGTAAGAGAAGAATTACAAAGAGTAGCAGGATTAACCTCAGAAGAAGCAAAGCAAATACTATTAGACGAAGTAAAAAAAGAAATTAAACATGAAACAGCAATAATGATTAAAGAAATTGAAGCTAAAGCTAAAGAAGAAGCCGATAAAAAGGCAAGAGAAGTTATAACATATGCTATACAGAGATGTGCAGCAGACCATGTAGCTGAATCTACAGTACATGTTGTATCACTTCCTAATGATGAAATGAAGGGAAGGATTATTGGGCGTGAAGGTAGAAATATAAGAGCCCTTGAAACTTTAACTGGAGTTGATTTAATAATAGATGATACTCCGGAAGCGGTTATTCTTTCAGCTTTTGATCCTATTAGAAGAGAGGTCGCTAAAATTGCCTTAGAAAAACTAATAGTTGATGGAAGAATACACCCAGCAAGAATTGAGGAAATGGTTGAAAAAGCGAAAAAAGATGTTGAGAATGACATAAGAGAAGAGGGCGAGCAAGCCACCTTCGAAACTGGTATCCATGGATTACATGTGGAAATAATCAGACTTTTAGGAAGATTGAAATATAGAACTAGTTATGGTCAAAATGTATTAAAACATTCTATAGAAGTTTCATACTTAGCGGGTCTTATGGCGTCAGAGCTTGGAATGGATCCTACCATGGCAAAAAGGTGTGGATTATTACACGATATCGGCAAAGCTGTAGATCATGAGGTAGAAGGACCACATGCACTAATAGGTGCTGAGTTAGCTAAAAAATGTCATGAATCTCCAATAGTTGTAAACGCTATTGCAGCTCATCATGGAGATGTAGAGTATCAATCTCTAGAAGCAGTACTAGTTCAAGCAGCGGATGCTATATCAGCAGCTAGACCGGGTGCTAGAAGAGAAACTCTAGAAGCTTATATAAAAAGGTTAGAAAAATTAGAAGAAATCGCAAACTCATATGAATGTGTAGAAAAGTCATATGCAATTCAAGCCGGAAGAGAAATCAGAATTATGATTAAACCAGATGATGTTGATGATGCAGGTGCTATTGAAGTGGCTAGAGATATTGTGAAGAAAATAGAATCAGAACTAGAATATCCAGGCCAAATAAAGGTTAATGTTATCAGAGAAACAAGAGCAGTAGAATATGCAAAGTAAAATTAGGTAATGAAAAAGGTGAGTCTCCTATTTAATAGGAGGCTTTTATTTTTGTCTATTATATTAAGTGAAACTATAATTTGCAATAATCTAAAATTGTATTTTCAATAAAAGGAATTTTCAATTAAATGTAGAAATAATATATAGGATTCTAATAATATTAGTTTAATAAGTAGTAATAGTAGTAGGAGGTTTAATATGGAAGTATTAAAAGTTTCAGCAAGATCTAATCCTAATTCAGTAGCAGGAGCACTGGCAGGAGTACTAAGACAAAGTAGTGGGGCAGAAATTCAAGCTATAGGAGCAGGAGCAATCAATCAGGCAGTAAAGGCTGTAGCTATAGCTAGAGGATTTGTAGCGCCTAGTGGAATGGACCTGGTGTGTGTGCCAGCATTTACAGATGTAGAAATTGATGGTGAAGAAAGAACTGCAATTAAATTGATAGTACAATCTAAAAATAATTTTTAGGTTATAAAGACATGAAATTAAAAATTTAATTTCATGTCTTTAGTCTTTATATGTATGTAGATAAGCTTCAGAACTTTGGACAAATGTTATAAAAAGTTAGTATGTAAATATAAAAAATGAGAATAATAATAGTAAGTTAAAATTACCATATAATCTTTACACTATATAGAATAAGTGTTATTATACAGATATGAAGTATATCTTTCATATGAAGTTCTAATGCATTTTAAAATTCATTAGATGTAGAATATCCAATTTGTTTATTATATTTTTGAGAATATAATTGAATGAAAAGGTTTAAATAATATTTCTTTTATTTGGATAGTTTTAATTATTTTATATCGTAAAGAATAAATATTAATGGGGGTAGTTATAATGATGCTATCAAAAAAAGCAATGGAAATTTCACCATCACTTACATTAGCAATTACAGCAAAGGCTAAAAAGATGAAAGCAGAGGGGATTGACGTTATAGGCTTCGGTGCAGGAGAGCCAGATTTTAATACTCCAAAAAATATACAGCAAGCTGCTATAAAGGCAATTGAAGCAGGTCAAACAAGATATACAGCGGCTTCAGGTATAATTGAATTAAAGGAAGCAGTTGTAAATAAGTTTAAAAAAGATAATAACTTAACTTATAAAACTTCTCAAATTATTATTTCAACAGGAGCTAAACAATGCTTAGCAAATATTTTTCAAGCTATATTAAATCCGGGAGATGAAGTTTTAATAGGTGCTCCATATTGGGTTAGTTATCCAGAACTTGTACAATTGGCTGATGGAGTTCCAACTTTTGTTGACACAGAAGAAAGTAATTCTTTTAAACTAACAATTGAATCTTTAGAAAAAGCAGTAACTAAAAAAACTAAAGCTATGATACTAAATAGCCCTAATAATCCAACAGGAACAGCTTATACGAAAGAAGAGTTAGAGAAAATTGCAACTTTTGCACAAAAACATGATATAATAATTATATCAGATGAAATATATGAAAAACTTTTATATGGAGAAAGTGGTCATATTTCTATAGCAAGTTTATCTGAAGATGCTTATAATAGAACAATAGTAATAAATGGGGTTTCAAAAGCTTATGCTATGACTGGATGGAGAATTGGTTATGCAGCAGCTAGTGAAAAGATAACTTCATTAATGTCAAACATACAAAGTCACACTACTTCAAATCCATGTTCAATATCTCAATATGCATCTGTAGAAGCTTTAAATGGAGATCAAAGCGAAGTTGAAAAAATGAAACAGGAATTTAAAAAGAGAAGAGATTTTATGGTAGATAAAATTAATTCTATAAATAACTTATCCTGCGTTAAACCAGAAGGTGCATTCTACGTTATGGTAAACATATCAAAGGTGTTAAATAAGGAAGTGGACGGAAAGATTATAAAAGACTCTCTTACATTCAGTGACTTACTTCTTGAGAAGGAGAAGGTTGCAGTAATACCTGGTATTGCTTTTGGAGTAGATGATTTTATAAGATTATCTTATGCTACATCTATGGAAAACATAGAAAAAGGATTGAATAGAATAGAAGACTTTGTTAATGGCATAAAATAATTTCTCGTAAATGAGGTGATAATATGCTAACAAAGGAAATAATCATTAATAATCCACAGGGATTGCATGCAAGACCAGCAACTTTATTAGTTCAAAAGGCTACTACTTTTAAGTGTGAAGTTACTATAGAATGTAATGGTAAAGGAGCTAATGCAAAAAGTCTCATTGGAGTATTATCCTTAGGAGTTAATAAGGGATATACAGTAAAAATTATAACTAACGGAACTGATGAGGAACTTGCACTTACAGAAATCATTTCTACTGTAGAAGGATTATAATTCAAATAAAAGAACTGCTTAGGCGGTTCTTTTGTTCTATAGTAGATTTTGTAAAGGAGGAGGATTTTATGAATGAAATAATATTACATAGTAAAAAGGAACTTTATTTAGAAAAAAATAAACATTTTATTCAATGCTTCCTAGATATTAAGGGTGGAAGAAGTAAATATACAGCCATTAGCTATGAGAAAGACATAAAGGATTTTTTTAATAAGGCTGATGTAACTGAAATAACCATAGAAAATATAAGAGAAATAAACATATTTCATGTTCAAAAATTTATCCTTGATTTGCAAAATCAAAGATTATCTTCTGCAACTATTAATAGAAAGATATCATCTCTTTCTGCTCTTTATAAGTGGCTTATGAAGTATGAAGATAATTACAGCGATATAAGAATTATTAAGTTTAATCCTTTTGCTAATGTGAAGGAAGAAAAACCTATTGTAACTAATAAAGTTACAGAATTTTTGACTGAGGAAGAAAGTAAGATTTTACTGGGAAGTATTGATACTACAACTGCACTAGGACTTAGGAATAAAGCTATATTAGCATTAGCACTCACCACTGCACTAAGAAAATCAGAAATGATAAATATAAAAATATGTCATATAAAAAAGTATGGAGAGTATGATGTTATAGAAGTCACTAGAAAAGGAAATAAAAAAGATTTAGTAAAGCTTCAACCTAAGGTGAAAAGTTTAATTAAAAAATATATTTTAGTTACAGGAAGAGATAAGGAAGAGTTTAACAATAGCTATTTATTTATAGGACACTCATCTAATAATAGAAATGGAGAGAAGTTAAATCCTAGTACTTTAAACTATATGCTTAAAAATATATGTAGTAAGTGCAATATAAATAAAAAATTAAAAGTTCACTCCACTAGACATACAGCTATAACTATGGCCATTACTCAAGGAGCTACCATAGAAAAAGTTAGAGAATTTGCAGCTCATAGTAGTATTGCTACTACCAATAGATATGTTCACTCTATAGACAAGCTTAAAGATAATCCAGGAGATAATATGGATATAATATAAAGTTATAGGAATTTATTAGAGGTTAAAGGCATACATTTTTAATGTAATATAAAAAATGGAGGTATGTTCATGGCTTTTGATAATGAATATGAATTTGTACCCTTGGCGCCTATGACACATAATTCTTTGCCCGATGAAATGAAAGATTTCATATCTGTATGTGGTATGATGGGAATAATGCCAAGAAATAATTTTATACATCCAATGCAAAAAGAGCTGGCTCAAGTTATAGATTTAAAAGAAACTAATGAGGACATAGATATTCCTGTGGAGACTTATTTAGATGAAGACTTTGAAGATGATGTAGAGAGATATGTAGAGGAGAATGGAAATAGATTATTGAAAGACTTTGATGATGAAAAAGACTTTAATTCTACACCGATTTCATCAAAAGAAGATAATAATGATGAACTTATGAGGATAGAAAAAGTTATTAAATCCATAGAAAGAAATAATCTAGGAGTATTCAAATTTTTAGAAGTTAATGGAATGCCTTATGATAAGGCAAAAAAATTTATTAGAAGAGTAGTAAGGCTATCAATTCGTTATAATGAATAACATGAATAAAAAAATCGACTATGTCGATTTTTTTTAATTTTTATAATGAATTATATAGTAATATTTACCTTTAATTATATATATAAATTAATAGGACACATTATTTTAAGGTTTAAATTATAAATTAATGTTTATTAATTAGAAATGGGGGTATAAAATGAAGTACACAAGATACAATATTAAATCTAAACCAAAGAGTAGTAACAGTTTTTTATTTTATTTAGCTATAACTTTACTTTTGGCATTACTATTAGGAACTTTTATATTTAAATTTGTACTTAAAGACTCAGGTAAAATAGGATTCATTAAAGGCATAGATATGAATAATTCTAAACAACAACAAAATAGTGGTAAAGTGCCTGGTAAAAGTGAAGTAAAGGAAGAAGGAAATTCAACTGGAACAAAGGAAGAAAAAGCTGTGTCAGAATATAATTTTTATATACTACAGTGTGGTGTATTTAAAGTTAAAAGTAATGCTGATGAAACATTAAATAAATTATCAGCCTTTGGTAATCCTTTTATAGGGCAAGAGGGAGAGCTATCTAAGGTGTATTTTGGAATGTATTCTGATAAAAACATAGAAAATGGAGCTTCAATATTAAAAGAAAAGGGAATAGATAATACTAAAGTAACTATAAATATACCTATGGAAGATAATTCTACAAAACAATTTTGTGAAATTGTAGATAGTTTGTTGCAAGTTGTAAATAAGACTTCAGAAAGTGGTGTAAAATCTATTAATACCAGTGAACTTAAAAAGTGGATAGATGGATTGGAGAAAATAGATGAGAACATGAAACAATACAATGAAGTTAATTCTTTGAAGGAATATATAAAGGCTCTTCCAGATGAAGTAGATAAAAATAAGGATGGAGAAGTATTAAAATATGTTTATGACCAGCTAATAAAGTTTAAAAAATAAGGTATATATTATTTTTAATAAGTTGATATAAGGCTATCTGTGAACAAAAGTTCACAGATAGCCTTAATTTATAAAAAAAGTTTAAAAAATTTGTTATAGTCTTGTGTAAAAAAATATTAAATGTTACACTATATTAGATATAAAATGTTATATTGGTTAATACAAATAGTATATTGCACATTTTAAATATACTGGGGGATGTTTTTTATGGGAAAATCATATAAAACCGCTAAAGAGTATGTATTTATAACTCTTCTGGGGGCTATTTCTGGAAGCTTTATTGGAGAATTTTTAGGAAATACTTTTAAAGCCTTAGATTTTTTAGGAAAAAACTACTTTATAGGATTAAAAAATCCTTTAGTCATTGATTTAAAGGTCTTAGAATTAACTTTTGGACTAGGATTTGGTCTGAATTTAATGGCTATAGTAGGTATGGTTTTAGCAATAGTATTATTTAAGAGATTCTAGGAGGAAGTTATGGATATAGTATTAGCTTCTGCATCACCAAGAAGACAGGAATTATTAAAAAGGTTAGTAGATAATTTTAAAATAGAGATTAGTAACTTTGATGAGGATTCTGTTGAATTTCAAGGTGATATAGATAAACATGTGTGTGATTTAGCTGAAGGAAAAGCTAGAAATATTTTGAATAAAGTGCAGAAAGATAGTATTGTCATAGGCTGTGATACTGTAGTATATTTAAATGGGAAAATTCTTGGGAAACCAATAAATGATAAAGATGCATTTGAAATGCTAAGGTCACTCAGTGGAAATGTACATAAAGTTTATTCCGGGCTAGTTTTAATAAACAGTAAAACCAATGAATTAATAAGAAAAAGCGTTTGTACTGAAGTTAAATTTATGAACCTATCTGAGGATATGATACTTAGGTATATTGAATCAGGTCAATGTAATGGTAAAGCTGGTGCCTATGGGATACAAGATAATGCTGCTATTTTTGTGGAGAATATTAATGGCTGTTATTACAATGTAGTAGGATTGCCTTTAAATACTTTATATTTATCACTAAGGGAGATGGGGGTAAATCAATAAAGGAGTTAGTTTATGAACTATAAATTAAAGATTAAAGATTTACCTAAAAATGAAAGACCTAGAGAAAAAATGTTAAGGTATGGGGCAGAATACCTGTCTAATTCTGAACTTTTAGCCCTTATATTGAGGACTGGAACAAAGGAAGATAGTGTTTTAAATCTATGTGATAGGTTATTATCTCATTGTGGAGGCATAAATGGAATTTCCAGCCCCAGTATTAATGATTTAAAGCAGGTAAAAGGAATAGGGGAGGTTAAAGCTACTCAAGTTTTAGCCCTTGCAGAGCTAGCTACCAGATTTAATTCTTTTAAATCCGGTGAAGATCATATTGTGAGTAGTCCTAAAGATGTGTCTAATTATATGATGAGACAAATGAAAGGTTTAAAAAAAGAATATTTTAAGCTAATTATGTTAAATACTAAAAACATAATTATATCAGTTAAAGATATTTCTATAGGAAATTTAAATAGTTCCATTGTTCATCCGAGAGAAGTTTTTATAGAAGCTATAAAGCTTAGTAGTGCATCAGTGATATTGTGTCACAATCATCCATCAGGTGATCCAACACCTAGCAAAGAGGATATACTAATAACTAAAAGACTAAAGGAGTGTGGAACATTACTAGGAATTGAAGTTTTAGATCATATTATTATTGGTAACAAAGCTTATATAAGCTTAAAAGAAAAAGGTATTATATAGATTGAGAGGAGAGTTTTTATGGGTTTTTTTGGAAGTTCTAGAGACATTGGGATAGATTTAGGAACTGCAAACACATTAGTATATATTAAAGGAAAGGGTATCGTACTTAGAGAACCTTCCGTTGTAGCAATAAATAAAAATACAGGAAAAGTTTTAGCTGTAGGTAATGAAGCTAAAAATATGATAGGTAGAACACCAGGAAATATTGTAGCAATAAGACCAATGAAAGATGGAGTTATAGCAGATTTTGATGTGACTGAAAAAATGCTTAGACATTTTATTGAAAAGGTTGGAGGTAAAAATTCCTTTAAAAGTCCAAGAATCATAGTTTGTTTCCCATCTGGGGTAACTGAAGTAGAGAAGAGAGCAATTGAAGAAGCAACCAAGAGTGCTGGAGCTAGAGAAGTTGGATTATTAGAGGAACCAATGGCAGCGGCTATAGGTGCTGGACTTCCGGTTGGAGAACCTACAGGAAGTATGGTTGTAGATATCGGTGGAGGTACTACAGAAGTAGCAATAATATCTTTAGGTGGAGTTGTTACAAGTATGTCATTAAGAGTTGCAGGTGATGAATTAGATCAAGCAATAATAGCATACATAAAAAAACAGTATAACTTAATGATTGGTGAGAGAACTTCAGAAAATATAAAAATACAATTAGGTTCAGCTTACGAGGTAGAAGAAAAGGCAGAGAATATGCAAATTAGAGGAAGAGATTTGATAAGTGGTCTTCCTAAAGTAGTAGAAATAGGTGAAGATGAAGTAAGAGAAGCTTTAAGAGAACCTGTATACTCTATTATAGAGGCTATAAAAACAACACTAGAAAAAACACCACCAGAACTTGCAGCAGATATTATGGATAAAGGTATAATGCTTACAGGTGGCGGAGCCTTATTAAAAGGATTAGATGCACTAATATCCCATGAAACCCATATGCCAGTAAATATAGCAGAAATACCATTAGATTGTGTAGCTGTAGGAACTGGAAAAGCATTAGATAATGTAGATATTATGAGTAGAAGATAAAAAATGAAGATATTCAAGAATAAGCTGGCAGTAATAGTTATACTACTGTCAGTGTCCTTTTTGGGGTTAATTGGTTATTCAGTTCAAAAAGACAAGATGTCCATGGTGGAAAATGGTGTAGGAAGTGCTATAAACTCTGTTCAAGGTGTTGTTTATAAAATAGGTGGTAAAATAAAAAGTTCTTTTAGTTTAGTACTTAATATAGGAAACATAAAAAGTGAAAATGATGAGTTGAAAAAACAAAATGAGAAGTTGAAATTTAATGATATTCAAAATGATATTTTAAGAAAAGAAAATGACAGACTTAGAGGCATGTTAAACTTTGCTGATGCAAATGGTCAGTATAATTATATAGGTGTAGATATTTTGGGTTTAGTTGGAAATAATTTTTTGGATGGATATGTAATCAATAAAGGCGAAAAAGATGGGATAGAAAAAGGTATGATTGCATTGGAAGGAGAAGGACTAGTTGGTCAAGTTACTAGTGTTGGTAGTAATTGGAGTATAGTTCAATCTATTTGTAATGAGAATATGGCTGTAGCAGGATATGTATTGAGCACTGAAGAAAGTAATGGTATTGTAAAGGGTTATAAGGGAAATGAAGATAAATTTCTTACGGAAATTACAGGACTTTCCTTAGATTCAAAAATTAAAGAAGGGGACACTATACTAACCTCTGGACTAGGTGGCATATATCCAAAAGGAATTAAAATAGGAGAAGTTCTAGAAAGTTATGAGGATAGAGCAAAGGTTGTAAAGAGTGCAATTGTGAAGCCTGCAGTAGATTTTAATAAGGTAGAGCAACTTGTAATAATAGTGCCAAAGGAAAAAAGAGATGTTAAAAACTAATAATAAATTTAAAAAAATATTATATTTATTTTTAATAATCACCATTCTTTTTATTTTTGATAATACCATTATAACTTTTTTTGCTATTAAAAATATATATCCAAGCGTTCTTTTTGTATTTATAGTTTGTTATTCCATGATAAATGGATATGATGAAGCAATGATTATTGGTGTTATAACAGGGATTCTTCAAGATATTTATTTTCCGGGAGTCATGGGAATTAACATGTTAATAAACATGTTAATTTGTTTAATGGCAGCTAAAATTGGAAAAGGAATTTTCAAGGATAAGGTTATAATACCTATTTTTTCAACATTTCTACTAAGTTTACTAAAGAGTATTGCTATTTTTGCTATATTTATATTAATAGGAGCTAGTAATAATTTTTTACACTTAATCATATATAAAGCTATTTATGAGATGGTAATAGCTTTACTGATATATAGGATTATACTTAAGTTTAGTGAAACCAAAACTATAAAAAAGGAATGGAGATTCTAAAGAAAGTATGAAAAAAAATAAAAAATCAATTAAAAATAAAAAAAGTTTTTCAAGATATAATTTATTTTATATAGCTATGGTAGCTATCTTCGTTGGAATTACATCAAGACTGCTCTTTTTACAAATAGTAATGGTAGATGATTATAGAGAAACAGCAAATAGCAATAAATATAAAACAGTATCCGTTGCAGCAGCTAGGGGAGATATAGTAGATAGAAATGGTAAAGTTTTTGCTGAGAGTATACAAAATTATGTATTACAATTTAGTGAGACGGAAGAAAGTAAAAAGCATTTCTTTAAAACTATGTCTAAAGTTTTTGAAATATTAGATAAAAAGCAAATACCAATTGTAGATGAATTTCCTATAATTATAAATAATAAAGGAAAACTAGAATATAACTTCAAAGCTGCTGATGAATCAAGTAGAAAATGGCTAGAACTTAGATTTAAAAAGGATAGAGGTTTTTTAGAGAACGTAGTAAAGAAAGAATATGGTGAGGGTAAGAAGGGTTCAGAGCTTACGGAAGAGCAAAAAAAATATATGGATACTTTGTTATTACAGATAACTGCAGAAGAGGCCTATAAAACTTTAGAGAAAGATTATGGTGTAGATAGATACTATGAGTTAACACTTCATGAAAGAAGAAGATTTTTACTATTAAAAGATGCTATGAAGATGCGAAGTTTTTCAGGGTATAGCCCAGTAGTAATTGCAAATACTTTAGATCAAGAAACTGCCTTTGTATTTGAGCAACTACAACCAGATATGCCAGGTATAATAGTTGATACTCAGCCTATGAGATCTTATCCGAATGGAGAGTTAGGTTCTGCATTTCTAGGGTATATGTCTCAAATTAATCCTTGGGAACAAGGTAAATATGAAGAAAAGGGTTATGATGTAAGTACTGATAACATAGGGAAAGCAGGTATTGAAGCAGCCTATGAATCCTATTTGAAGGGAACTAAGGGACAAGAGAGTATAGAAATTAATAAGCAGGGACGTAGAGTTAGAACTCTAGGACAGGTAGAAGCTTATCAAGGAAAAACTGTGCAATTAAATATTGATATGGATGTACAAAGAGCTGCAGAAAAGGCGCTAGATGAAGTGATGACTAATCTTCAAAAAAGTGGAAAAAATTATTATGGAGATAGTACTAATGCCACTAGAGGAGCAGCAGTAGCCATAAGTACTAAGGGGGAAGTGTTAGCCCTTGTTAGTAAACCAGGTTTTGATCCTAATATATTCACAGACCCTGGAAAATTAACTACTGAATTGTCACAGCAATACTTTAACCCAGATTTAGAAGCTATGGGAAAAGAGTATATTAAAAAAAGAGGTCTTGCAAATATAAAGGGTATTTTAACAGATAAGGAATTAACTTTAAGTTTAGCAGAGAGAGAAAAACTATTGCTTGATAGAATGTTCCCAATAGATAAAAGCATACCAGGAAATACTAAAAAAAGAGAAGATAGATATGATATTTTCCCTAAACCTTTTTATAATTACGGAACCTTATCACTAGTTCCACCAGGATCTACCTTTAAGCCAGTTACAGCTCTTGCAGGGCTAGAGGAAGGTGTTATTACTGGAGATACTGATATTTTAGATGATGGTATATATGGAAAATACGGATACGGGGGATCTTGTTGGATATATAATATGAATAATCGACATGGTTCCCATGGTCGAATTAATGTTAAAGAAGCCTTAGAAGTTTCTTGTAACTATTTTTTCTTTGATGTAGCAGATCGTCTTTTTACAAAAGGTGGTGGAATGAAAAACCCTGAAAGTGCTTTAAATTTAATAGCAGAATATGGTTGGAAACTAGGTTTAGGGTTACCACAAGGTAGTGAACTAAAGGCATCTACGGGCATAGAAATTGAAGAGTACTTCGGTCAAGTGTACAATTATGAATCAAATAAAAATGTTCAAGTTAATACCTTTACAAATCAAATGGTTGAATATTTACAAAAGGGAATTAGCTCAGTGAATGCAGCATCACATTATAAACCTTTTGATATTACTCAAAAGGATGAAAGTGGTAATGGAAAAGAATTAGATCAAATAAAGCTTACTAACACTAAGAAAAAGACTTTAGTGGATATGATTAAGGGTGAAATGAAAAAAGATGAAAAACCTGACTATGATAATATTATGAAAAAATTGAAACCTTTAGTTGAAGATATTATTAACACTAACGAAGAGATAAAGGCATTAGGATATTCTGAAGCAGATATAGATAATATTGTTTTAGCAATTTATAATGCTGTAAATGATACTAATGGATATATAAAATCTCCAGCTAATGCCTATGATGCATCCATAGGTCAAGGTATTAATCAATTTACACCACTACAACTAGCTAGTTATCTTGCTACCCTTTTAAATGGTGGAGAAAGATATGAGGTAAAGCTAGTTGATAAAATTATCGATAGTAAAACTAAAGAAGTTATTGAAGATATAGAACCAAAGCTTATAAGCAAAGCTAGTTTCAATAAGGCAAATATTGATATTATTAAAGAGGGAATGGGAAAGGTTACCCAAGGAGAAAATGGTACAACTTCAGCTGTATTTAATGGGTTTCCTATACCTACTGGAGGTAAAACCGGTACTTCTAACGTTGTAACTTATGATCTGCAAAAACCCCTTGGAAGGGATGCAGCTTCTGTATATGTAGGGTTTGCACCCTATGATAATCCAGAGATTGTAGTATGTTCTATAGTATTCGATGCTGCTCATGGTGATGGAACTATTGCCAAGGCAATGTTCGAAGCTTATTTTAAGGAAGAAATATTAAAAACTAATCCTAATTATGAATTTAAATATAAATAAAAAAATAACAAATGGATTACCATTTGTTATTTTTTTAAAGGAATATTGTTATATAATAAGTATTTCAACAAAAAATTATTTTTTCTCAATATAAAGAAGGAATTTAGGCTCTATACGTTGAAATAGTAAGAATATCTCGATATGTGGAGGTTACATATGCAAGATGATGGTATAAAATTTAAAGGCGAAAAAGATGGACTTAATTTAGTTGTAAATATTAAACTCTTTAGCTCTATAGAAAGCTTAATTGAAGCATTGAGAGTAAAGCTTCGAAAGGGTAGAAGGTTCTATAAGGGTGCCTCCATTAAAATAACTGTAGATATGAGGCAATTAGAAGCTAGAGATTTAAGAGCAATACGAGACTTTTTATCAACGGAATTTATGATAAAGGATTGCTCATTTATCAATTTAGAAGATAGTAATAAAAAGGTTTTTAATGGTATACATGAAGGGAAAACTAAATTTGTCAGAAAAACTATAAGAAGTGGTCAAAGATTTGAATATTCAGGAAATATAGTTATTGTAGGAGATGTAAATTCTGGAGCAGAGGTATATGCCGCAGGAAATATAGTAGTATTAGGCTCTGTTAAAGGTAGCGTGTACGCTGGGATTAATGGTAATAGTGGTGCTATAATAGCAGCCTTTGCCTTAACACCACAAATAATGCAAATTGCTGATCTTATCACTAGATCTCCAGAAGACATGGACAAACCTAGGTATCCAGAATTGGCAAGAATTAAAAATGGAAATATTGTTTTAGAACCATATTCAATAAATAAATATATTTAATCGGAGGTATTAGTAAATGGGAGAGGCCATAGTTATAACATCTGGGAAAGGTGGAGTAGGAAAAACTACTACTACAGCAAATATAGGTACAGCTTTAGCATCAATGGATAAAAAAGTAGTTGTTATCGATGGAGATACAGGATTAAGAAACTTAGATGTTCTCATGGGACTTGAAAATAGAGTAGTATTTACATTAGTTGATGTTATTGAAGAAAAGTGTAGATTGAAACAAGCACTTATAAAAGATAAGAGGTTTAACAATTTATTTCTTCTTCCAACAGCACAAACTAGAGATAAAAATGATGTAGATATAAATGAAATGTTAAGAGTGGTAACACAGTTAAAACAAGAGTTTGATTATGTAATTTTAGACTGTCCTGCTGGTATTGAACAAGGCTTTGAAAATGCCATTGTAGGGGCAGACTGGGCTATTGTTGTTGTAAATCCAGAAATCACATCTGTCAGAGATGCAGATAGGGTTATTGGAAAGTTAGATGCTAAGGGGATAGAAAGACAGGAGCTTATAGTTAACAGAATGAACTTTGATATGGCTAAAAATGGGGAAATGTTGACTATAGAAGATATAAAGGAGTGTTTAGCTATTAAAGTTATAGGGGTAGTGCCTGATGATAGAAAAGTAACTATATCTACCAATAAAGGTGAGCCTATAGTGTTAGACAGTTCTGCTTATGCTGGTCAAGCTTTTAAGAATATAGGAAGTAGAATTTTAGGAGAAGAAGTACCATTCCTAGATTTTAATGAAATATACGGTCAAAAAGGATTTATGGGTGCAATAAAAAAATTATTTGGAGGAGGTAGAAATTAGATATGGACTTGTTTAAAATTTTTTCAAGCAAAGTATCTTCAAAGGATATTGCTGCAGATAGATTAAAACTTATTCTAGTCCATGATAGAGCTACCGTTTCGCCAGATTTTTTAGAGAATATTAAAATGGAGTTGCTTAAGACTATATCTAATTATGCAGAAATTGAAAGTGGAGAAGAAATTGAAATAAGAATAACTACTAGTGATGAATATGATGGGAATTCCCCAGCTTTAGTGGCTAGTATACCTATTAAAAAAGTTAAGAGAAGGTAATCAAAAAAGCTATGTTTTCATAGCTTTTTTTCCTTGTTATGATATAATAGGAACAGGTATGGAGGGAGATGCAAATGAATAAATTATTAGAGAAATTTAAAATTAATGATAAGTTAATTAAAAATATAGATTTTAGTATTTTAATTTTAGTATTTTTAATTGTAGCCTTTGGTATAGTTAATATTTACTCTGCCATTGGAGCTAAATATGCCATGCTTCAATTTGCTTGGATGATTGTAGGTATGATAACTATATACTTCATATTAACTTTAGACTATGTTCAACTTTTAAATTATGCACCTATTATATACTGGGCAGCAGTTATACTTTTGATTTTCAATAATATAACCGGTAAAGCAGTAAATGGGGCTAATGCATGGATTCAAATAGGAAATAGAGCCATTCAACCTGGAGAGTTTGCAAAAATAGGTATGATTCTTATGGTTGCAAAGGTTATAGAGGATGCTGAAGGGGATATAAATAATTTAAAAACATTTTTTAAGGTTTTATTTTATGCAGCTATTCCAATGATACTAATTGTAATACAGCCAGATATGGGGCTTACCATGGTTTCATTTTTTATAATGTTGGGAATTGTAACTGTGGCAAACTTAAATTGGAAGGTCATAGTTGGAGGCCTTTCCGCAGTGACATTGGCAGTTGTGGGAATATTGAGGTCTGATATTATGCCTTTATACTGGAAGGCAAGGTTTTTAGCAGTTATTAACCCGGAAGACTATGCACAAACAGAAGGGATGCAGTTAATTCAATCTAAAATAGCCATAGGTTCTGGTGGAATATTTGGTATGGGATTTATGAAAGGAAAACAATATAAGTTTGTACCAGAAAACCATACAGACTTTATCTTTGCTGTATTAGGTGAAGAATGGGGATTAGTTGGGGCTCTAGTACTTATGATGTTATATGGAATACTTTTATACAAACTTATAAATATAGCAAAGAACTCAAAAGATATAGCTGGAGGTATTATAGTAGTAGGTGTAATAGCATCTATACTATTTTCAATAATTCAAAATATCGGGATGACCATTGGATTACTTCCTATATCAGGTATAACATTACCTTTTGTTAGTTATGGTGGAAGTTCTATGTTAACTTATTTTATATCTTTAGGATTAGCTTTAAATATAGGTATGAGAAAGAATAAAATTAATTTTTAGGAGTGATTAAAATGAGAGTTGCATTGGTTGCACACGATAAAAAGAAGGATGACATCATTGATTTTGCTAAAAGATATAAGGATGTGCTAAAGGATCATGAACTTTATGCTACAGGCACTACAGGAAAACTTATTAATGAAATAGTTGGTCTTCCTATATATAGATTTTTATCAGGCCCCTTAGGTGGCGACCAACAAATAGGAGCAAGACTTGCAGAAGGAAATATGGATATGATAATTTTTTTAAGAGATCCTCTTACAGCTCAACCCCATGAACCTGATGTAACAGCCCTTATAAGACTCTCAGATGTTCACTGTATACCTCTTGCAACGAATATAGGTACAGCAGAAGTATTCATGAAGGCTTTAAAAAACAGATAATAAAATTAATAATATTAATAAAAGAAGCTGTCTCAAGACAATTTGTCAATCTTTTCAAAATGTTGAATTTGTACTTTAATATAAGTCCATGATTAACATTATTTTTGGATTGGTATATGTTGAGACAGCCTTTTTTTATTAGGCTCTGATGAAAATAAATTTTCATACCCATCATAAAGTTAGTTTTTTTTAATATATATAAATTAGTAATAATAAATTATGGGGGGATATTTTATGGGGATTTATAATGAATATTATCAAAAATATTATTCTAATATGAAAAAGCAATCAGGAACTAGTGAGTATAAACCTACAAAATATAGTGGAAATAGTACTAAAGGTAGTAACTATAAATTAAATAGTAGAAGAAATACCTTCCCTATTTATTTAAACATTTTTGGGAAAGGCTTTGCTAATATATTGATTATTCAATGCGTAATAATTCTAGTTCTTCTAGCTGGACTATTTCTAGCTAGAACATATCCTAACAGTCATGTTAATAAGGTATATGATAAGAGTATAGCAATTATAAATAATGGTTTATTGAAGGAAAAAAATATAACTATGGAGAATATAGTCCAAGCATTTAAAGAGAAAAGTATATTGGATATATTTAAGGAAGAAAAAATAACTGAAGTTTTTAATGAAGTAAAGTCTATGGTTAATTTTGAAGAAAAGAAAGAAAATTATATAAAAGAAAATTATGTAAACCCCATAGCCATAAAGGATAAAAATCAAATCACTATAAAAGATAACAGACTTTCTTTAAGTTTAACTAGTGAAAGTGATATAAAGGCATCCTTTCCAGGAAAGGTAAAGAGTGTCACAGAAGGAAAAGAAATTACCTTAATCCTAGACTATGGTGATGGTGTTGAGATGAAATATTTTGGTCTAAGTGGTAGCAAAGTTAAAATTGGAGATGCTGTTGATACAGGAGAAGTTATTGGTACAGTTAAGGGAGATGAAGGCAATATATTAAGTATAGAAGTATTTTATATGGGAAATATTTTAAACCCAGAGAAATGCTTTAATTTTGAAACTATGATATAGCAAGATTATTAGGGGGAAATCATTGATACGAATAAGCAAATACTTAATACCCTATATAATTTTAATATTGATTATAGGATTTAAAAGTGAGTTAATTATAGGTTTTATAATCATAATCATCCATGAAATCATTCATTTAATAACAGCAAGAATATTAGGTTATTCAGGATTTTCTATAGATATATTACCAATAGGTACTACACTAAAATTAAAGGAGCTAGAAGAGGCAACTCCTAAGGAAGATATTATTATATCCTTAAGTGGTCCTATAGGGAATTTTTTAATTGCTTTAACTAGTTATTTTTTAGGCAGATATTTTTCTAATTCTAATTTTATTGAATTTTGCAATTATAATTTAGTTATAGGCATATTTAATCTTATACCAGCATTTCCTTTAGATGGAGGTCGTATATTAAGAGATATTCTTAATATTAAGCTCATATATAAAAAAGCTAATAAGATTGCGCTAAATATAAGTATAGTAATAGGATATATATTTGGAGCAATCTTTTTAATGGGATTATGCATGGAGCGACTGGTTTTAGATTTTGCTTTTTTTTCTATATTTATATTAATGATTTCCTATAAGGAAAAAGGGAGGATAGCTTATATAATAATGGGATATATCATCAAAAAAAAGGAAAAGCTAATAGGTAGAGGATACCTAGAAAATAAAAGTATTTCTGTTTATTACAAAATAAATATATTACAATTAATAGAATTAATAGATAAAAACAAGTATAATGTATTTACTGTACTTGATGATGAAATGAACATGATAGGAGTTTTATATGAAGAGGACATATTAAATGGAATTAAGGAATTGGGAAATATAACTCTTGAAGAACTTCTAGAAAGCTATGAAAAATAGTATAGTTACTTGAAATATTATATAGTTGTGCTAAAATGAAACTTAGTTTCAGCGGATGTAAAATCCTCTGAAGCTAAGTTGAATTAACTTAAGGAGGATACTCAATGAATAAAATTTCCGACGATATTTTGTACAGAGTTGAGAAACCAGCTAGATATATAGGTGGAGAATTAAACTCATATAATAAAGATAAAAACAGTGTAGATATTAGATATGCTTTTTGTTTCCCAGATGTTTATGAAGTGGCTATGTCCCACTTGGGAACAAAAATTCTATATCATCTTATGAATGAGAGAGAGGATACCTTCTGTGAAAGATGCTTTGCACCTTGGCCAGATATGGAAAAACTACTAAGAGAAAATAACATTCCACTAGGAACTCTTGAAACTAAGGATTCCCTTAGTGAATTTGATATTTTAGGATTCACCCTTCAATATGAAATGAGCTATACTAATATCTTAAATATGTTAGATATGTGTAATATACCAGTTAGAGCTTCAAAAAGGGGAGAAGAATATCCTATCATCATGATGGGAGGTCCTTGTGCCTATAACCCTGAGCCTTTATATGATATAGCGGATGTCTTCATATTAGGTGAAGGAGAAGAAGTTACCCATGATGTTTTAGATGTTTACAAGGAAATAAAGGGTAAATCAAAGGCTGAATACCTAAGAGCTATTTCAAAGATTCAAGGAGTTTATGTACCATCCCTTTATGACGTAAATTACAATGAAGATGGCACTATTAAGGAGATGGCTCCAAAGTATGAGGATGTACCTAAAATTGTTAAAAAGAGAATAGTTTCAGATTTTAATGCTAACAATTCTCCAGAAAAATTCATAGTTCCTTATACAGAAATTATTCATGATAGAATAGTTATAGAAACCTTTAGAGGATGTACAAGAGGATGTAGATTCTGCCAAGCAGGAATGATATACAGACCAGTTAGGGAAAAAACCACAGAAAAACTTATGGAAGAAATCGATGTTCTTGTAAAAAACACAGGTTATCAGGAGATTTCTCTAAGTTCCTTAAGTATTTGTGATTACTCTAATATCCAAAACTTAATATTTTCTTTAATTGAAAAGTATGGAGAAGAAAAAATAGGAGTATCTATACCATCAATTAGAATAGATGCCTTCTCTGTAGATTTAATAAAGGAGATACAAAAGGTAAGAAAGACAGGATTAACCTTTGCTCCAGAGGCTGGAACTCAAAGGATGAGAGATGTAATAAACAAAGGTGTAACAGAAGAAGACTTATTAAGATCTGCTAGAAATGCCTTTGAATCAGGTTGGTCAACTATAAAGTTATACTTTGTTATAGGACTTCCTTATGAAACCGTAGAAGACGTAGAAGGAATTGCACACTTAGCAGAAAAGGTAGTAGAGGAATACTTCCATGTACCTAGGGATGTAAGAAAGAGGGGCTTAAGAGTTACAGTAAGTACTTCTATATTAGTACCAAAGCCATTTACACCTTTCCAATGGGCTCCAATGAATCAAGTGGCTGAAGTGAGAGAAAAAATTTCAAGTCTGAGAGATGCTATAAAAAGTAAGGCTATTAACTACAATTGGCATGAATCAGCACTTAGCTACCTAGAAGCAGTATTTGCAAGAGGGGATAGAAAACTTTGTGATGTTCTAGTAAAGGCCTTTGAAAAGGGAGCTAGATTTGATGGTTGGAACGAGTACTTCAACTTTGAATTGTGGCAAGAAGCTTTTGAAGAATGTGGGGTAGATGGAGAATTCTATGCTTATAGAGAAAGAAGTTATGATGAAATCTTACCATGGGACTTCATTGATATAGGGGTAAGTAAAAGCTATCTAATAAGTGAAAATGAAAAAGCTAAAGAAATGGTTTTAACACCAGACTGTAGAGAGAGATGTACAGGATGTGGAATCAATACTAGCTTTAAGGAAAGGGAGTGCTTTCATGGTGCGTTATTTAATAAAATACACTAAAGAAAGTGAAATAAAGTTTTTATCTCATTTAGATTTAATGAGAACTATACAGAGGGTTATAAGAAGAGCAAAACTACCAATAGAGTATTCTAAGGGGTTTAATCCTCATATGAGCATATCTATAGCACAACCCCTATCAGTAGGGGTATATTCTACAGGAGAATACTTAGATGCAGTGTTTATTGAATCTATTGATGAAAAGGAAATTCTAAAGACTTTAAATGAAAATACAGTAGGGGGAGTTAAATTTTTATCTGTTACCAAGGTAGCCAGAAAAGAAGGGCAGAAAAATCAACAAGCCATGGCTACCATAGATGCAGCTAAATATATAATAAATTTTAAACTTCAGGATGAGTCTGCACTAGATATGGATTCTTTAATGAATTTAAGTCAATGGACAATTTTAAAGAAATCTAAATCAGGAGAAAAGGAAACAGATATTAAGCCTTTAGTTAAAGAGATAAAGTACTCCATACATAATAAAATGTTAACTATAGAAGGACTTCTTAGTTGTGGAAGCAGGGAAAACCTATCAGCAAGTTTACTTAGTGAATTTATAAAAACTCATGTAAAGGGAATTAAGGAAGATGCCTTTGTTGATATAAAAAGAGTAGAAATGTATGCTTTTAAAGGAAGAGAACTACTTACACTTCAAGAGTATTTTGCACAGTACTAGGAGTTGATTTAATGAAAAAAATATTCATTGAAAGACAAAATACATTATTAAAGATTGCAGTAAAATATGGTGATATTCTTAAAGAGTGTTTTATAGAAGAAGATACAGAAGGACCTAAGGTAGGAGACATATATAGAGGTGTAATTAAAAATATAGTACCTTCTATTCATGGTGCTTTTATAGATATAGGTTATGAAAAAAATGGATATCTTTCCCTAGAAAAAAATCAGCATATAAACACCTTAAAAAAAGGTGATGAAGTTATGGTAGAGGTAGTAAAGGAAGAGATAGATAAAAAAGGCCCAAAGGTAACTAGAAACCTTTCCTTACCAGGAGCCTATGCAGTACTTACTAAAGAACATAGCCATATAGAAATTTCAAAAAAGATTAAAACACCAAATTTTAAAGAATTAATAGAAGAAGATATATCAAAACCTGAGGATGTTGGAATAATAATTAGAACAAAAGCAGAAAATATTGATATAAACATTTTAAAGGAAGAAATAAGTGAGTTAATACATAGATATGAAGAAATATGTAATAAGTTTACTTACTCATCTAAAGTAGGACCTCTTTATAAAGATAATGGAATCCTAAGTAGGGTCTTAAGAAATTATACTGAAGGTGGAGCTGAGATAGTAGTTGATAATTATGAAGATTACCTTTACTATGAAAAGTTAATTAAAGAAAAGCGCTTAGAAAATCTTGATCTAAGTTTTTATGAAGGAGCTTTATCCATATTTGATAATTATGGCATAGAAAAAGAAATTTTAGCGTTAAGACATAATAAAATTAACTTATCCAGTGGTGGTAACATTGTGTTAGAACGTACTGAAGCCATGAATGTGGTGGATGTAAATACGGCTAAAAACATAAAGCCATCCTTAAAGGAAAAAAATATTTTAGTAACTAATATGGAGGCTGCTAAGGAAGTAGTAAAACAGATAAGACTGAGAAATCTAGGTGGGATAATAGTAGTAGATTTTGTAGATATGAAATCTGATGAAGATAAAGCTGAAGTTTTAAAAGTTTTACAAGAAGAGTTTAAGGATGATAAGCATAATACTAAAATATATCCTTTCACAGAATTAAATTTAGTTCAGATAACTAGAAAAAAATATGGCAAATCCATATGTGATTATGTTTTTAATTCTTGTGTTCATTGTAAAGGTACAGGAGAAAAAGTATCTTTAGAATATATATTAAGCATTTTAAAAGGTAAAGTGAAAAAAATAAAATCAGAGCAGGGAATTAAAAATATCTATATAGAACTAGATAGAAACTATGAGAATGAAATAAACAATGATATTGTAACTTTTGTGGAGAAATTAGATGGGCTAGACTGTGATATTTTTATTAGATTTCAGGAAAATCTAGATAATTTTAAAGTTGAATCTTTAATTTTTCATAGCCAAATTGAAGCTATGCAAGAATTAAAAGTATTTTCTGCAAAAACTAGATGTAACTAATAATTTTGAAAAACATGGCAGTATTAGAGATGATAGTCATCAATAAAAAAATACCATAAGTTGCTTTACAATCATCAGCGTATGTGTTAAAATGTCATTTGTAGACCGCACACATAAGGTTTTAAACTAACTTATAAAATTTTGTAAAGAATTTGTAAGTTATACCTGAGATGGCGAGACTGGATTGAGGAGGTGTATTTAATGTACGCAGTTTTACTTACTGGAGGAAAGCAATACAGAGTTCAAGAGGGAGACGTTTTATTCGTTGAAAAACTTGAAGCTGAAGTTGATTCAACTGTAGAATTCGATAAGGTTTTAGCAGTTGGAAAAGAAGACGGTTTAGTAGTTGGAAAGCCTGTAGTTGAAGGAGCTAAAGTTGTTGCTAAAGTAGTAGCACAAGGAAAAGCTAAGAAAGTTATAGTTTTCAAATATAAGCCAAAGAAAGACTACAGAAAGAAACAAGGTCATAGACAACCATTTACTAAAGTTGTAATTGAGAAGATTGAAGCTTAATTATGATTAAGGTAACTTTCAAGAGAATAAAGAGCATGTTAGTATCATTTCATGTATATGGGCATGCTGAGTATTTTGATGTTAAGCAAAATACAACTGTTTATGATGATGTTGTTTGTGGTTCTGTAAGTAATTTAGCCCAGGTAACAATCTTAGGAGTGTTAGAGGTGCTAAAGTTAAAACCTACATATATCGCGGAAGAGGGAAACATAGCTTTAGATGTATCTAAGTTATCTCATGTGGAAATAGAAAGTACACAAGTCCTACTAGAAACGATGTTATTGGGATTAAAGAATTTAGAAATTAGTTATGGAAAATATATCAAAGTTGTAGTAGAGGAGGTGCAGTGATATGTTACTAATAAACCTTCAGTTATGTGCTCATAAAAAAGGAGTAGGTAGCTCTAAGAACGGTAGAGATAGTGAATCTAAGAGATTAGGGGTTAAACGTGCAGACGGACAATTTGTACTTGCAGGAAACATCCTTGTAAGACAAAGAGGAACAAAAATTCACCCAGGTACAAACGTTGGTATCGGTGGAGATGACACTCTTTTCGCTAAGGTTGATGGAGTTGTAAGATTTGAAAGAATGGGTAAAAGCAAGAAAAAAGCTAGTGTTTATCCAATCGATGTAGAAATTGCAATAGCTGAATAGTTAATTAAGCACCCGTAAGGGTGCTTTTTTATGACATAGGACAATTATTTACTCATAGGGCAATTATTTATTCTATGTTATAAAAAAACATCCCTAGGTGTTAATTAGTTTTAAAATAAAACATAGGTAAAATTATTATTTTTGTAAATAATAATAATATACTCATACTTAATTCGTAAAAGTATCAAAGGATATTTTGTTAGGAAGGTGAAATAATAATGTTTATAGATACAGCCAAGATTTTTGTACAGTCCGGAGATGGTGGTAATGGTTCCATTCATTTTAGAAGAGAAAAATTTGCTCCACTAGGTGGACCAGATGGTGGAGATGGTGGAGATGGTGGAAGTGTCATATTAGTAGTAGATAGTAATATGACTACCCTATTAGATTTTTCTTATCACCGTAAATTCGTAGCGCCTAATGGAGGAAAGGGTGAAGGCTCTAAATGCTACGGAAGGGGTGGAGAAGATATTATTATCAGAGTTCCAATGGGAACTATAGTTAAAGACTTTGAAACAGATAAAGTTATGTGTGACTTAGCTCATGATGGCGATAAATTTGTAGTATGTAAAGGTGGAAAAGGCGGAAAAGGAAATGCAAAATTTTGTACTCCTACAAGACAGGCACCAAACTTTGCAGAGCCAGGTATGCCAGGAGAAGAAAGATGGATTAAGTTAGAACTTAAACTTTTAGCAGATGTAGGACTTCTAGGATTCCCTAATGTAGGAAAATCAACACTTTTATCCATGGTATCTAAGGCTAGACCAAAGATAGCTAACTACCACTTTACTACTATAAAACCAAACCTTGGAGTAGTAGCTGTGAAGGGTATAGAACCTTTTGTTATTGCTGATATACCAGGTATCATAGAAGGAGCAGCAGAGGGAGTAGGATTAGGATTAGAGTTCTTAAGACATATAGAGAGAACTAGAATGCTTATTCATGTAGTTGATATTTCTGGAGTTGAAGGAAGAAATCCTATAGAAGACTTTAAAAGAATTAATGAAGAACTTAAAAAATATAGCATAAAGCTATGGGATAGACCACAGATAATTGCAGCAAATAAATCTGATATGCTCTATGATGAAGAAGTTTATGAAAACTTTAAAAAAGAATTACAAGCTATGGGCTATGATAAGATATATAAGATATCTGCAGCTACCAATGAAGGTGTAGATGATCTTATGAAGGCTGCAGCTGAAATGCTTAGCACAATTCCAGTTAAGGAATTAGAGATTTCAGAAGACGATAAATTTATTCCTGAAGAAAAGAGATTTACATATGAAATAAATGAAGTCGAAGAAGGTATATTTGAGATTACAGGATCCTTTGTAGATAGATTATTAACTAGTGTAAATGTAAATGAGCCAGATTCATTAAGATACTTCCATAAAGTTTTAAGAAACAAAGGAATTATCGATGAGTTAAAGGATATGGGAATACAAGATGGTGACCTAGTAAGATTAAATGATTTTGAATTTGAGTTCTTATTATAAAATTAGGGGGAAATAAATAACATGATAACAACAAAACAAAGAAGCTATCTTAGATCTCTTGGAAGTCAATTAGCACCTATATTCCAAGTAGGAAAAGGTGGCATAGAAGAAAATTTTCTTAAGCAGATAGATGGGGCTCTAGAATCAAGAGAGCTAATCAAGATAAAAACTTTAAATAATAGTGGGATTACAGCAAGAGAAGCTTCAGAAATTTTATGTGAAGAATTAGGTTGTGAAGGAATTCAAGCTATAGGAAGTAAATTAGTTATATATCGCAAATCTAAGAAAAATCCTAAAATAGAACTTCCTAAATAATATACATTTAATAGAGTTTTAGAAACCTTTAAATATATGTAACTTTTAAACAAGTATTCCAATTGCAGTTGGTAAAATACTTCATATATGGTATTATAATTTAAAGAGGTAATAGCATGAAAAAGGCGATTTTTGGAGGAACTTTTGATCCTATACATATAGGACATATTCATATAGCTTATGAAGCACTATATAATTTAAGCCTAGATGAAGTCATATTTATGCCAAATGGTCGACCGCCACATAAAAGGGCTAGGGCTGTGACAGAAGAGAAAATTAGGTATAAAATGGTTTATCAGGCCATAAAAGGTGAGAAAAAGTTCTCCATAAGTGATTTTGAGATAAAAAGTGACAGTTTAAGTTATACTTATAATACTCTAATGCAGTTTAACCATAGAGAACCTTATACTCAATGGTATTTCTTAGTTGGAGTAGATAGTTTAATGACTTTAAGGCAGTGGAAAAATATTCACATAATATTAGATAACTGCACTTTAGTTGTGTTTTCTAGAACTGGATATGCTATGGATGATGTATTAAAAATGAAAAGGGATTTAGAGAAAGAGTATGGCAAAGAGATAATCTTGTTAGAAATGTCTCTTTTAGATATATCATCTACAGAAATTAAAAAGAAAATTTCAGAAGATAAAACGGTTAATTACCTTCTTCCCCGAGGGGTAGAGGAGGTAATTAATCAATATAATTTATATAGAAATAAGGTGTAAGGTATGTGGCAGGAAAATAGAATAAAAGATTATATAAAAATTCATCTTACCAAAGAGAGATATAACCATAGTTTAGGTGTAATGAAAACTAGTGAAGACCTTGCAAAACATTATGGTATAAATCCTAATAAAGGTAGAATAGCTGGGCTTTGTCATGATTGTGCTAAAAATTTTTCTGCCAATGATTTAATTAATAAAGCAAGGAGTAATGGAATAATTATTTCAGATATATATTACAAATCTCCTCAGCTTTTACATGGTTTAATTGGAGCATATATATCAAAGGAAATGTTCCATGTGGAAGATGAAGATATTTTAAATGCAGTAAAATATCATACTACAGGACGAGAAAATATGTCAACATTAGAAAAAATAGTTTATATTGCTGATTGCATAGAGCCTTCAAGAAATTTTAAAGGTGTGGAAGAATTAAGGAATTTAGCCTATGAGGATTTAGATAAAGCTCTTTTAAAATCCTTTGACGATACTATAACGTATATTTTATCTAGAAACTCAATAATGCATATAGATACCATTAAAGCTAGAAATTATTTATTAGTTACTAAAAGAAACTGATATTACTAGGTAAAAATTATCTAATAATATATAATAATTTAATTTGGGGAGGCAAAAAAATGGATAAAATCATAATCAACACTGAAAAAGCACCTGCTGCTTTAGGACCATACTCACAGGCAGTTAAGGTAGGAAATTTACTATACACTTCAGGTCAATTACCAATAAATCAAGCTGGAGAATTAGTAAATGATGATATACAAAAGGCTACAGCTGTGTGCTTAGAAAATGTTAAAGCTATTCTTGAAGAGGCTGGTACATCCTTAGATAAAGTTGTAAAAACTATGGTATTTATAAAGGATATGAATGACTTTGCAGCCATGAATGAAGTATATGGGAAGTATTTCAATGCAAATCCACCTGCAAGATCTTGTGTTCAACCAGGTAAATTACCCAAAGATGCTTTAATAGAAATTGAAGTAATAGCAATAGTAGAATAATTAAGTATATGATTAAGCCTCCTACACAAGGAGGCTTAAATATTTATAAATAGAGGTGACTAGAATATGAGTGTTATTACATATAAGGTAGGAAAAGAAGGCCAGGAGGTGAAGATAAGAGACTACATGAAGGAGAATTTAAGTCTTTCCGGTAGATTCATTCGTGGTTCCGCTATGGATAGAAGATTAAGAGTAAATGGTAAGGAAGTAAAGCTTAACTATAAACTTCAAGAAGATGATGTTATTGAAGTTACTGTTAATGCAGAGGAAAGCCAAAATATAGAAGGTGAAGATTTAAACATAAAGGTTATTTATGAAGATGATGATCTATTAATAGTTGATAAGCCTCCTTTTATGGTAGTTCACCCAACTAAAAGTCATCCTATGGGAACCTTAGCCAATGGAGTTATTCATCATTTTAGAAGTAACAATGATAATTCAATAGTAAGATTAGTTAGTAGATTAGATAGAGATACTTCTGGACTTATTATGATAGCTAAAAATCAATTTTCTCACATGAATTTAGCAAAATCCATGGAGAAGAATTTAATTAAAAAGTCTTATTTAGCTATAATTCATGGAAACCTTGAAAATCAAGAAGGTACTATAGACTTACCTATAGGAAGACCTACAGATGAAACAATAAAAAGAGCAGTTTTAGAAGATGGTCAAAGAAGTATTACTCATTACAAGATAAAAGAGAGCTATAAAGAGGGAGCTTTAGTAGAATTGGTCTTGGAGACTGGAAGAACTCATCAAATAAGGGTACACTTAAGCTATGTAGGGTGTCCTATATATGGAGAACAACTCTATAGTGATTTTAATGATGAAGAATTAATAAGTCGTCAAGCTCTACATGCTTATGCTGTAACATTGCCACATCCTCGAAGTGGTGAGATTTTAAACTTTGAAAGTACTCTGCCAGAGGATATGACAAAGCTTATACATAACCTTCAATCCAAATAGAAAATTCATAGCCGGAGACTTAGCAGCTCTTTACTCCCACGTTGAAAAAGATAGGAGTATTAGAGTTGGAAGTCATGGGATAAAGAAATGGTGCTTCATTAGTTAATAATGCAGCGCCATTTATATTTTGGTAAATTAATATTTATTTTTGTATGAATTATAAGAAGAGAAAAGTTTTTTTCGTTTTTTGGCTAATCTTCTTTTTTTAATAATATATATAATAGCCAATATTAGAAGAATAATTCCTAAAACTATTCCACCTATAATCATAAATAGATTTTTATAGCTTATAGTGTTATCTTTTGTAGTAACTAAATTTCCAACTACAGGAAGCACTTCTTCTTCGTAATCACTACCACTTAAAACCTCACTGTGATAGATTTGACCATTATAATTAACTACAACAGTAGTAATAGGCTCACCTTTATTAAAAAATTTATTACTAAGAGTATCCTTATTAATTACTATTGATGGCTTTTCTTTAGAACTATTATCCTTTGTATATAGTATGTTTTTATCAGCCAATAAAGGAATAATCGAACCATTAGTAGTTTCGTAAGTACCTATTTCTTCACCTTTTGAAAAAGCTTTTTCAGTGGAAAAGTTTTTAAAGGTCCAATCAAAAAGTTTAGGAGTTTCATCATAATAGGCTTTATTTTCATCAAATAATATTGCTATTATAAACTTGTTATCGCCCTTACAAGCAGAAGCTACAAAAGAATGACGAGATTCATCAGTATAGCCTGTTTTACCAGCAATGGCATCTGGATAATAGCATTCATAAGCATCGTGAAGTAGTCTATTATCATTCCAAAGAGGTCTTTTTTCTTTAAAAATATTTGTAGGCTGTAAGAAGGTAGATTTAGTTTTAGATATTTCAATATATTTTTCGTGATTTAATAATTCTTTTTCCATAAGAGCTAAATCATAAGCTGTAGTTCTATGTTTATCATCATAAAGTCCATGAGGATTTACAAAGTTGGTATTTTTACAGCCCAGTTCCTTTGCACGTTGATTCATTAATACGGCAAACTCTTCAATGGAGCCAGAGATATGCTCTGCTAGAGCAGCAGCACAATCATTTGCAGAAACCATTATTACTGAATATAACATTTCTTCTACAGTCATCTTTTCTCCCACATCTACATAGATTTTTGAACCCTCAATGGTAGGAGGAAATTCACCTACAGTTACAACTTCATCTAGATCACAATTTTCTAGAGTTAGAAGTACTGTCATTAGTTTTGTTGTAGATGCTGGTGGATAAGGTTTATTTTCATCTTTCCCATAGACCACTGCCCCAGTATTAGCATCCATAACTACCACGCTTTTACCAGTTATTGAAGGTGGATCTGAGTATGCATATGCATTACCATAACTTAATAGGGTTATAGCAAAAAATGATAATATGATAAATAATAGTTTTTTCATAGAAATCTCCTTACTATACATATTTAATTTTTATCTAGTAACTTTTTTAACACATAATACATAATTATATCAAAAAAAAGTTGGAAGTACGATAATAATTTATAAAAAATATGGATAAGATGTTAATTGAGAGGTGTATTAAAGTGAAATTAAAAGAAAAAATAATAGGAGCATTATCCATATTAATACTTAGCATTATATTTTTGGTAGCAGGATACATAATTAATCATAATAAAGAAGAAGAATATAAAGAGGTATTCATTGATGAACAACAGTATTTTCAAAGCCAAAATTCAAAAGGTAATGGAGAAAATGAAAATACTGAGAATAAAGATAGTAATAAAGATAGTAATAAAAAAAATAGTGAAAATCAAGAAAATATAAATGATAATAAAATAGTTGTAGATATAAAAGGTGCAGTGAAAGCTCCTAAAGAGTATGAATTAAAAGCAGGTTCTAGAGTAAGAGACTTAATTGAAATAGCAGGGGGACTAACACCAGAAGCAGATGAGGAGAAGATATATTTTTCTAAAATACTAGAAGATGAACAATGTATTAAAATATATAAAATAGGCGAAGAAGTATTAGATTCAGAAATTGAAGTTGAAAAACAGCAGGAAAAGGGTACAGGAGCTGTAGATTCAAAAGGAAAAATAAATATAAATAAAGCAACGGTGGATGAACTAATGACCATTCCAGGTATTGGTCAAGTAAAAGCTCAAAGTATAGTCGATTACAGAAATGAAAATGGAAAATTTAACTCCGTAGATGAACTGACAAATATAACGGGTATAGGAGTAAAAACCTTAGAGAAATTGAGAGATAAGGTAGACATAAAATGAGTATTAGTATAGAATTATTAAAGAATTAGTATAATTTTCAATACTAAATAAAGTTAAATTTAATAAAAAATAGTGTTTGTTTTTATTATAAAATAAGGAGGTAAAACCATGTCAAAAAGATTAACAGAACTTTCAAAGACCTCTGGATGAGCAGCGAAAATAGGGCCGGAGACCCTTTCAAAAATACTAGACAAATTACCTAAAATGTCAAATGAAAACCTATTAGTAGGAATAGAAACTTCTGATGATGCAGCAGTTTACAGGCTAACAGAGGATATAGCAGCTATTCAAACCTTAGATTTCTTTACACCAGTGGTAGATGATCCTTATACATTTGGAGCCATAGCAGCTGCAAATTCCCTAAGTGATGTTTATGCCATGGGAGGAAAGCCTACAGTAGCCATGAATATAGTTTGCTTTCCTAATTGCCTTAATATAGATATATTAGGAGAAATTTTAAAAGGTGGCGCTGATAAAGTCATAGAAGCAGGTGCCGTAGTGATTGGTGGACATACTGTTGAAGATGACGAACCTAAGTATGGGTTATCTGTTATGGGGATAGTACATCCTGAAAAGGTCCTTAAAAACCATGGTTGTAAGGTGGGAGACGTACTTATATTAACAAAGCCTATAGGTACAGGAATTGTTAATACAGCTATAAAGGCAGAAATAGCATCAAAGGAAGTATATGATGAAGCTGTAAAGGTTATGAGTACCTTAAATAAATATGCAGGTGAAATTATAGTAGATTACAACATAAATGCATGCACAGATGTTACTGGCTTTGGAATAATGGGTCACGGATATGAGATGGCTTCAGCTTCTGATATCACTATAAAGTTATTTAAAGATAAAATTCCAGTGATTAAAGGTGCTAGAGAATATGCTGAGATGGGTTTAGTGCCTGCAGGAACTTATAACAATAAAGGATATTTAGATGGCAAATATAAATTAGAGAATATTCCAGAATGGTTAGAGGATGCTTTATTTGATCCGCAAACCTCAGGAGGTTTATTAATATCTACTCCTCAAGATCAAGTTCAGTCTATGATGGAAAGATTAATGAAGTTAGATATAAAACCTGCTATTATTGGTGAAGTAATTGAAAAGGGTGAAGTACCCCTAGTGGTAGAATAGATAGTTGTAAAATTATTGGTATCTTATTAAAAATGCATGGGAGAAGTAAAATGAATAAGGAATTATTAAGAAAATTACCTAAGATAGATGAACTTTTAAAACTTCAATCAGTAAATAAGTTAATAGAAGAAAATTCTAGAACCATAGTTTTAGAATCCTTAAGGGAAGCAATAGAATTTTATAGAAATGGTATATTAAAAGGCAATGTAGATAGTTTAAATACAGAGCAAGTACTAGATTTTGCAGTTCATACTCTAGAAAGCAAAAACAAAATGCACCTAGAAAGGGTGATAAATGCCACAGGAACTGTTATACATACTAATTTAGGTCGTTCACTTTTAGGAAAAAAAGCTATAGAAAATGTGATAACAGTGGCAGGTAGCTATAATAATTTAGAATATGACATAGAAAGTGGGAAAAGAGGTTCTAGATATTCTCACATAGAAGAAATTATTAAAAAGGTTACTGGCGCAGAAGCTGCCATGGTAGTAAATAATAATGCAGCAGCTATAATGTTAGTTCTAGATACCTTAGCAAAGGAAAAGGAAGTCATAGTTTCTAGAGGAGAACTAGTAGAAATAGGTGGCTCATTTAGAATACCAGAAGTTATGAAGTTTAGTGGAGCTAAGCTAGTGGAAATAGGAACTACTAATAGAACTCATCTATATGATTATGAAAATAATATAAGAGAAAATACAGGAGTACTTTTAAAGGTTCATACCTCTAACTTTAAAGTTTTAGGCTTTACAGAAGGAGTGTCCTTAGAGCAGCTTGTAGAACTGGGAGAAAAGCATGAAATTCCAGTGGTAGAAGATATAGGTAGTGGAGTTCTTATAGACTTTGGTAAATATGGTTTTACCTATGAACCTACCGTGCAAGATAGCATAAAAAAAGGTATTGATGTAGTAACCTTTAGTGGAGATAAGATGCTAGGTGGTCCACAGGCAGGAATCATTGTTGGGAAAAAGAAATATATAGATAGAATGAAAAAGAATCAATTAACTAGGGCCCTAAGGGTTGACAAAATGACTTTAGCAGCGTTAGAAGGTACCTTAAAATATTATATAGATGAAAAAGAAGCTATAGATAATATTCCATCTTTAAATATGATTTTGATGCCTAAGGAAGAAGTAAAGAAAAAATGTATACTTCTAAAGAGGAAGTTGCAAAGTAAGACTCAAGACTTTAAATTTTATATAGACAAAGGTGAATCCATGGTAGGTGGAGGGTCTATGCCTACAGAAAAAATTGAAACCTATGTAGTTAAAGTAACCAGTGATAAATTTTCTCCAGAGGATATGGAGAGAAAACTTAGATTAGGAGAAACTCCACTAATAGCTAGGGTTTATAATGATGAGCTAGTTTTAGATGGAAGAACCTTATTTAAAGAAGATTTTGATGAAATAGTACAATGTTTTAAGGCTATAGAGTAGATTAGACCAATTAGGTGGGTTGCTACCTACCTGCTCTATTATAAAACAGATGCTTTGAAAGGGTGAAGTAAAATAGATGAAGCATATAATTATAGGTACTGCTGGACATATTGACCATGGTAAAACTACCTTAATTAAAGCTCTTACAGGAAGGGAAACAGATACTCTACAAGAAGAAAAAAATAGAGGAATATCTATAAATTTAGGATTTACCTATTTTGACTTACCTTCAGGGAGAAGAGCAGGAATAATTGACGTACCAGGCCATGAAAAATTCATTAAAAATATGTTGGCAGGAATAAGTAGTATAGATGTGGTGTTACTTGTAATAGCTGCCGATGAAGGAATAATGCCGCAAACCAGGGAACACTTTGAAATATTAAAACTTTTAAATATAAAAAAAGGTATAGTAGTATTAACCAAGTCAGATTTAGTGGAAGTTGATTGGTTAGATATGATAAAG
The DNA here is from genome assembly GCF_002390995.1 of Clostridium sp. UBA4395. Classification (NCBI taxonomy): domain Bacteria; kingdom Bacillati; phylum Bacillota; class Clostridia; order Eubacteriales; family Clostridiaceae; genus Clostridium; species Clostridium sp. UBA4395. Next base: position 44,593 of record NZ_DGRF01000048.1, on the reverse strand, counting down.
GAAGACATAAAGGAAGAATTTAAGGATACTTTTTTAGAGGATGCACCTATTCATGCAGTATCCTCTAAGACTAAAATGGGTTTTGAAGAATTAATTGTGGATATAGATAAATTAACAGCAGAAGTAGAAGCAAAGGATACAGAAGGTCATTTTAGATTACCAGTGGATAGAGCCTTTAGTATAAGTGGTTTTGGTACAGTGGTAACTGGAACTATAATAAGTGGAAAGGTATCCCTAGGTGATACCGTGGAGATATATCCCGGTAAGGTTAAGGCCAAGGTTAGAGGAATCAGAGTCCATGATGTGCCTTCAGAACTTGGAGAAGCAGGACAGCGTTGTGCCATAAATCTTGCCAATATTAAGGTGTCAGAGTTACAAAGAGGTAATGTGGTAGCTAAGGAAGATATTATGGAGCCCTCTTTAATCATAGATTGTAAGTTGTACCATATAAAAACCGCTGAAAAATCTATAGTAAATAGACAAAGGGTAAGGCTATATCATGGTACAGAAGAAATAATCTGTAGAATTATACCCTTAGATAAAGAAGAAATTAAACCTGGACAGTGGGCTTACGTTCAACTGAGATTAGAAAAGCCTATTACAGCTCAAAGAAATGACCGCTACATCATAAGAAGCTATTCTCCTATGAATACCATAGCAGGAGGTATAATAATAGAGCCCAATGCTAAAAAATCTAAGAAGGTTACTGCTGAGTATTTAGAAGAATTAAAATTAAAAGAAAGTGGTAAATCTACTAATATTTTAGAAAATACAGTGAAAAATTTAAGCGATACCTATCCAGATTCTTTAGCTATATTAAAGAGTCTTGGTAAAAACATGGATAACATAGAAGAGGAATTAAAAGCTTTAGAACATCAAGGAACCATAATAAGACTAGGTGGACAGGATAATAGCATATTCATCCATAAAGATTTCTTAAAGGATAAAACAAAAGAATTAAAGGCACTCATAGAAGATTTCCATAAAAAGAATCCATTAAAATTTGGAATGTCTAAGGAAGAAGCTAAAAATAAAATATTTACTAAAAAATTAAAACAAAAGAATTATGATGAGATATTAAACATGTTAGTAGAAAAGAAAACATTAAAAGTAAGTGAAAAGTTTATAGCTCTATATGATTTTAATGTAACCTTGAATAAAGAACAAGAAAGAATGAAAAACTTTATAATAAATGAATATAAAAAGTTAAAGTTTACACCTCCTAAATATGTAGACTTAGGCCAAGGGGAAAAAGATAGAGCTGGATTTAAGATGGTATATGAACTTCTAATAGATAAGGAAATTTTAATTAAATTAAATGAAGACTGCACTCTTCTTAAGGAAGATTATGAAGAAGCTAAGAATAAGGTAAGAAATTATATCCTTGAAAATGGCTCTATATCAGCAGCTACAGCTAAAGAAATCTTTGAAAGTAACAGAAAATATACCATTGCTATCCTAGAACATCTAGATAGTATAAAATTCACTAAACGTGTAGAAAATGATAGAGTAATGTATTAATAGTGAAAAAAATCAAGTATTGATGATTTTAATACTTGATTTTTTATCTATTACATCTTATAATACCAAGTGTAGGAAATAATATGGGAGTAGATAGGTGCTGGTGTGCCTGCCGGTCTTCAAAACCGAGTTGCCGTGCTAAGACCACGACGGGTGAGTTCGATTCTCACATATTCCCGCCAAAAAACAATGGGCTGGCCCATTGTTTTTTCATTTTTTGTAACAGGGTGAGACATCCTCTCATAGAATGGGAGGGGGGCTCACCCTGTTACTTTTTTTTGGAATAATCATTGAAACCCGCATGAACACAACAAATAGTTAACTAGTTAACTATTTATATAGGTAAATAGGTAAATAGGTAAATATAGAAATAGTCATATAGTTATCTATACAAATATTTCTATATTTACATATGATTTCATTAATATATTCATACAATTTTATATTTACATGCCCTATATTAACTTCAATGAAATTATAAATGAAAATTTTTATTATATAAATAAAGGATTTTCATCCTAAAAAAAGAATAATAGATATTACATTTAAGAATAGAAAACCTATATTCTATATGGGAAATAAGTTATATATTATATTTCTACGATTGTAAGGGAGAAATGGATTATGAAGAAAGTTTTGACAGTGGTATTAATAGCAATTTTATATTTATCCTATTTCGGAGCAACCGTTGTAAAATCGAATTTTTTTGGGAACATTTTATCTCCCATTGTAACCTTTATAGCAGCTTATTATGTTTTTAAAGGTTTTTATATTGAGGAGAAAAATAAGACATTAAAAACTTCGGGAATATTTTTGGTTCTAAGTATTTTAAACTGGGCTGTTTGTGATGTTATGTGGGCAGTGGAAGCTATAATTCTGAAAATTAATCCAGAACAAGTTAGTGCTATAGTAAGTGGATATTTATTAACTAATGTACTGTTACTATGTTCATTAATTATAGGTGGATATCATCAATTTAAAAAATGGAATGCAACCCAGGTTTTAATAGATACTGTTGCAATAACAATCTGTACTATGACTTTAGTTTGGGTTATATTTTTAAATACTGATATGCAAAATGCAATACTTATGAAAAGTGATTGGATTTTTATGATTTGTGTATTTGTAGACTTTTTAATATTTATATGGGTTGCTAGCTGGTTCTTGTCTATAAGAAAAGGGAAGATACCTTTATATTTAGGGGTTACAGCTGGTTCATATATACTTTATATAGTTTTTGATATTATTTATTATTATGAATATTTTTACAGCCTATATGAGCCGAATTCATTATTAGATGCTGCATATGTAATTGCTTTTGGAGTGGCAGCTATAGGGTCAATTATTAAAATTAAAACTCAACATAAGATAGAACGAACTGAATTCATGAATAGTGGTAGAAATAAAAAGGGGCTTTTATTATTAACTGCTCCAATAATTTTAATCCTATTTAAAGGGGTGCAGTTAGAATATTTATTATTAATGCTTATTGTTATTACCTTTTACTATATACACTCAAATCATGTTCAAACCAATATACTTAAAGAAGAATTATTAAAAAATGAAAAGCAATTAAACTTAAGGTTGGAAAGCAAGGTTCAGGAAAGAACAAAAGAGTTAAATGATTTGATAAATAAAGATGTAGTTACAGGATTACATAGTAGGAGATATTTTCTTCAGCAGATAGATAAAAATATTAATAATCTGAAGAAAGATGAAAATATTATTCTTTTTTACATTGATTTAAATAAATATAAAATGTTAAAAACCATGTTTGGTAATTATATTGGGGAAGAAGTATTAGTGGAAATAGGAAAGAGACTTAAAGAGTATGTCTATAGAGAAGAAGATATTTTAGCTTCCTTTGGTGAAGATGTTTTTGTTTTTGCCAAGGGAGGTTCCTATACCTATGAAGATGGATTAGAAATGGCTAAAAATCTTATACATGCCTGTAGTCACATATTTACCATTGAAGAGTATGATATACGAGTTACTTTAAATGTAGGAATATCTATATATCCCCTTGATGCAAAAAATAGAGATGAAATGATTAAACATGCAGATATAGCCATGCTACAAGCTAGGCTATTAGGATTTAATAGGGTAATGGTCTTTACACAAGAACTAGGAGAATTAGCATTTGCTAAAAATGAAATTGAAATTATGCTTAAAAAAGCTGACTTTAATGAAGAATTTCAATTGTATTATCAACCACAAGTCTCCATTGAAGATGAAAGAATTATAGGCTTTGAGGCACTTATGCGCTGGCAAAGAAATGATGGAAAATTCATTTCTCCTGGTGAATTTATTCCCATTGCAGAGGAAACAGGATTTATAATTCCCATAGGATATTGGGTTATGGAAAATGCCATGGCACAGCTATCCAAGTGGAAGAAAAAAACTAAAAAACATCTTAGAATTGCAATCAATGTTTCTGTAAGACAGTTAAAGGATAATAGTTTTATTATAAAATTAAAAGAAATCATGGAAAGATATCAAATTGCACCTGAAGAAGTAGAAATTGAAATTACAGAGACTTTAGAATTGGAAGAAGATATAAAAGTTAAAGATACATTGTTAAAGATTAATGCGATGGGTATTTCAATAGCTATTGATGACTTTGGCACTGGATATTCTTCTTTATATTATTTAAAGCAGTTACCAGTAGATAGGATAAAAATAGCCAAACCTTTAGTAGACCTAATAGATAAAGATAACTATGATTATGCAATCGTTAAGGCTGTAATTACCGTTGCTAAAGCAATAGGGGTTCCTGTAATAGCTGAAGGGGTTGAAAGAAAAGAACAATTGGAATGTCTAAGAAAATTACAATGTGATGAGATTCAGGGATATTACTTTGCAAAGCCAATGCCAGCTAAAGAAATATATAAAAATTGGTTATAAAACTGAATTACAATTTATCACTTTGGCAATGATACTACAGGGTGATATTATGGATAAATCAATGGTTCAGATATGCTTGGCAGGGATTTTTGGATGTACTATATACTTTTTATATAGTTACATGGGAATTTTACCAGCTGTAGTTTTTATAGTAATTTATATACTTTTACTTAAAAAAGATTTTAAGAAACCCCTAGCTTTTATAGTTATGGGGTTTTCTATGTTGTTTTTTATAAACTGCATTATATATTTTTATTCCATGGACCTAGGGGAAAATATTAAGTGCAGAATTGTAGAGGAAGGGAAGGATTACTATATTGGTAGTCTTCAAAATAGAAAAATTAAAATTTTTCCTAAGAACAAGGATATTCAATTGGGAAGGCAGTACATATTAAAAGGAGAATTTCATAGAAAGGTAGATTATAGTAAAGGAATTGTAGGAGAGTATAACCTAATAGCTTCAAAGCCTTTAAAGGAAGATTTAATATATAAGGGATACTTGATAAAAAGTCATCTTTATAATAAGCTTTTAGCTGTTACAGATGAAGAAGGAGCTGCTATTATACTAGCAGTAAGTGGTGGCGATGATAGCTATATTGATTATGATAAAAGAGAAGAGTTTAATGCTTTAGGTATATCCCATATAATAAGTGTATCAGGACTTCATGTATCACTAATTTATGGAGTACTTCAAAGTATAATTGGATATAAACTAGCTTTAATAGTTCTTTTCTTTTATGTTATATTTATTGGAGGAAAAAGCTCTACCTTTAGAGCCTTTATAATGATATTTTTGCTGGTATTAGGCCCTAAGGTGAAAAAGACCTATGAAGGTATATCAGCCTTAGCCTTTGCAGCATTTTTACTTCTGTTAATAAAACCTTACTACATATTAGATATAGGTTATGTACTTAGCTTTTTAGCCGTATTAGGAATCTTCACTTTAAATAATAAAATTAAAAGGAAATTTTATAAGCTCCCCAATTTTATAGCCACCTCCCTTAGTTTAACCTTTAGCTCTATGATTTTTACTACACCCTATATAATAATGAGATTTAATGCTGTGAGTTTAGGTGGACTTATTTCTAATCTATTTTTGATTCCCTTTTACACCTTTCTATTAGTTTTAGGTAATCTTCTGCTTCTATTTATTAAGGTTCCAATAGTGTTTAATCTTTTATCTCTCATTACTAACTCAGTGCTACTTATAATTAATACCATGGAGGATTTCTTAGTTAATCTTTTGCCCTTACCCTTAGAATTTACTTACATAGAAGGGGTTATGATTCTCATATTATACCTAAGTTATATCCTTATAAGAAGAGGGGTGAAATCTTTAAGATACTTGCCCATATTACTATTTCTTTTAACTATAAAGCAGCAATATATAATTTACCCAGAAATAAATTTTATAGGGGGTAAAAAGGCTGACATTGTAGAAATAAACTATGGTACCAGAAAAGTAATGGTATGTAATCAAAAGGTGAAGTTGAAATATGTCCATGAAAAATATAAGGGGTTAGATAGAATCTATGATGAATTTGAAGAAGAGCTAACCTTAAAACTATCAAAGCATTGCATTATAGATGTAGAAGATAAGGATGGAGTTCTCTCTTTACAAATAAATCATAGGGGTAAAATTAGCAATATAATTATAGACAAGGAATATGAAAAAGAAGCCACTCAATGCTGTTATAAAAGCAATTCTTCATCAACAAGTCCAAACTGTGATATAATAAGGATTAACAGAAAAAGAGAAGGAATTATTCTAGGACATTATTATGAAAACTATAAACTCATAGGTGGAGAATTATATCATAATTATGTTCACTAGAATAAGTATTATGCTGAAATAAGTATTGTACTGAATTAAAGAGTGGAGGAATTTTTCTTGATAACCTTAGAACAACTTGAAAAACACATAAAAGAAAATAAACTAAAAAATTGTTATATACTTTGTGGCTCTGATGAAGGACTTATAAAGACAGCTATAAAAAAAATAAGAAATTTAAAGATAGATGAAAGTTTTGCTGATTTTAACTATACAAGAATTTCTGGAGATAAATTAGATGTAGATGCTTTAATAAATAATTGCGAAACTATACCCTTTATGAGTGAATATAGAATGGTAGAAATCTTTAGAGCTAATTTTTTAAGAGATAAGGGAGAAGATATAGATAGCCTTAGAAACTATCTTAAGGATATTCCTCCCTATACCTTTTTAATTATGTACTATGTATTTGAAGATGATAGAGAAAAACTTAGTAATAAGGTTAAGAAGCTTCAAAATGTATGTGAGGTTGTAAAAGTCGATAAACTAAAGGGCATGGGCCTTCAAAGTAAAGTAAAAGCCATCTTTGAAGAAAAAGGAAAGTCCATAGGAAAAAGTGAAGTTGGATACTTTTGCTCCATCATAGAAAATAACATGAACATAGTAGACAACGAGATAGAGAAGCTTATTTTATATACTGAAGGAAGGGAGATAACTAGAGAAGATATAATAAAGATGTGTCCTTATGAAAAGGAAAATGATATATTTAATTTAGTATCCTATCTTTCAGAAAGAAATATAAAGGCAGCCATAGATACTTTAAATCAATTGATATATAGGGGTGAAAAACCACCTAAAATATTATCTATGATAGAGCGTCAATTTAAGCTTTTATTTGCCATAAGAATAAAGGTTGGAAAAGGGATTAGAAAAGAAGACATAGTAAAGGAATATAACCTAAATCCTTATATTGCAGATAAGATGATAGTTCAAAGCAAAAAGTTTTCTCAGGAAGCTCTAAAGAAGAATATAGAAAATTGCATTGAAACGGAAAGTGAAATAAAAAGTAAATCTGTAGATCAAAAGAATGCCATTGAAATGCTTATGGTAAAGACCATGATGAATAAATAAAAAGTTTTAAACTAAATATATGCAAAAAAATAAATAACCGGTGAATACACCGGTTTATTTATTAAGCAGATAATCCATTTAACTTAGCTGCTAATCTAGATTTTTTCTTAGCTGCTTTATTCTTATGTATTATGCCTTTAGAAGCAGCCATATCAAGGGCTTTAACTACAGTTTTAAAGCTTTCTTGAGCAGCAGCAACGTCATTGCTAGCTAGAACAGCTTCAAATTTCTTTATAGTTGTCTTTAAAGAAGACTTTATCATAGTGTTTCTCATAGTCTTAGCTTGAGTAACTTTGATTCTTTTTTTAGCTGACTTAATGTTTGCCATTATTAATTCACCCCCTTGTATTTTTATCAATCTCTCAGCGGCAGCTTTGGGGAAGTCTGCTTACGAGTTTCATATAACAAAAGCTATTATAACATTAAATTTTACGTACTTCAAGTAGAATTTACCTTTAACATATTAGTATATGAAAGAAACTTTGGGAAAAGATAAATATACATACAAATGTATATAGGAATAATATGAAAAATACCATAAATGAGGTGTGATAATTATGATGAAGGAAAGCAAGTCTAAGGATAAAGAAGAAGTAGTTTACAGTGTAAGGACAGATTTAGCTTTAGAAGCTAAAGAGATTTATAGTGAAAATAATCCTGGAAAATTATCAGGAGTAAAATCGGAGGAATACATAGATAATAACGTTAGAGTTACTGCTGTAAAAATACTAGATGAAGAAGGAGCTAAAAACATAGGAAAACCTATTGGTGAATATATCACCTTAGAATTTCCAGAATTCGTATACTATGATGGTGAGAGAATAATAGATGTAAGTGAAGTTATGGCTAAAGAGTTATCAAAGCTGATTAATCTAAATGAAGATATGGTAGCTTTAGTGGTAGGGTTAGGTAACTGGAATATCACCGCTGATGCCGTAGGACCAAAGGTAGTGTCAAAGATAATGATAAGTAGACACTTAAAAGAATATGTTCCAGATAGCATTGATGAGGGGGTAAGACCAGTGTGTGCTATATCCCCAGGTGTCTTAGGACTTACAGGTATGGAAACCAGCGAAATTATAAAGGGTATAGTAGATAAGGTAAAACCTAGTGTAATAATTTGTATAGATGCTCTTGCTTCTAGGAAAACACAGAGGGTAAATAGAACTATACAGCTAGGTAATACAGGTATATCTCCAGGAGCAGGAGTTGGAAATAGAAGATTAGAGCTCAGTGAGAAGACCCTAGGAGTCCCTGTAATAGCCATAGGAGTGCCTACAGTGGTAGATGCAGGAACTATAGCTAATGATACCATAGACCTAGTTTTAGAAAGCTTAATCAAGTCTTCAACTAAGGGAGGTGCCTTTTATAGCATGCTTAAGGAAGTTGACAGAGATGAAAGACAAACATTGATTAGAGAGGTTCTAGACCCAGAATTAGGAGGCATGGTAGTAACGCCTAAAGATATTGATAAAGTAATAGATAGTGTATCTAAAATAATTGCCAATGGTATAAACATAGCCCTTCAACCAGCTTTAACCTTAGATGATATAAATACCTATTTAAACTAAAGTAATAAAATTTATTCCCCCCTCATATAAATTATTAGAGTAATTAATTATACCTATGTATAACTCAAACAGGGGGGGATACGGTGAATAACAAAAGTAAGACAGATGCTGGAAAGTATTGTTCTAGAGCTATCCTTGCTATAATAGCAGTAGTCATGGTAATATCTATAGGTTTATCTAGGTCTACCCAAGCATTAGATGATGATAACTTAGAAAGTATCAATAGAACTAACTTTTTTATGAAGCTCATAGGGCAAAGTGTCAGTACTTTAAAGCCAGCAGTAAATAAGGATGATACAAAATTTGTAGGTAATTTTACCTTGAATCCTTTGGATATAGTTAGAAAGGAAATAAGCTTTTTAGACGAAGAAAATTTAAGGGATAAAACTGCTCTTGAGAATGTGAAGGAACATGCTAAGGTAGTACAGAAAATTACAATAAATCCTTTCGAACTAAAAGATACAGACATAAATAAATTTCAAGAAGGGGTAGACGTAGTTGGTGATCCCAAAGATAATTCTAAAAAGAAGATATTGATATATCATACTCATACTAATGAAGCTTATGCAGAAGGAAATGGTGGATTATCTACCACCGTAGCAGGAGTTGGGGATGTTCTTACTTCTGAACTAGAAAAATTAGGCTTTACAGTTGTACATGATAAAACAATACATGATAAGGCTGATTATAATAGAGCTTATCATGCGTCTAGAGAAACCGTAAGTAAAAACATAAGTAGTTATGGAGAGTTTGATTTAATAATAGACCTTCATAGAGATGGTGGTCCTAGAAAAGAAGATGTTACTGGAAACATAAAGGGAGATGATGTTGCAAAGCTTACTTTAGTAACAACTATGCAGGACCCTAAATATCCTAAGCATATAGAAAATGTTAAATCCATATTTGCTATAGCAAATAAGCTTTATCCTGGGTTGTATAGAGAGAGGGGCATTATAGCCTATGACCATGGAGGTATTTTGTTTTATAACCAAGATTTAAGTGATAATGCTATACTTATGGAGGTTGGAGCAGATACCAACAAATTACAAGAAGCTAAAAACTCCATGAAATATATGAGTATAGTTTTTGCACAGTATTTAAATTCTAAGTAAGGCATTTAAAAATAAATAAATAGACGAGCATTCTGACTTATTTATTTTTGAAGATGCCTAAGAAAGAATAAAAATATAAGAAAAAGTACATCATTAAATGTGAGGTACTTTTTTTATTTTGAGCACCTATAGGTAAAGGAGAATAGATAAGATGAATAGTAAGACACTAAGGACAGGAATATGCAAGTTTTTAATAATAATTTCAGTAGGATTTATGATATACGGAATTTTAGTGGTAAATATGAAATTACCTCAGGTGGTGAGGCAAAGCTCTAGTTTTTATGTAAGCTCTAATGACAGGGATTCGAAGGTTAATATAAAAATAGGGGAATTTAATATAATTCTTAATGGCGGGCCTTTTAAGAATTTTGTTAAAGGCACTAAGGTTATAGGAGATACTATTAAGGAACTAATATTGCCATCCAATGAAACTTAAAAGTTAACATTATAAAGTATATTGACAATGAACCTTTATTTTATGGTATAATTTATGTTGGTTTATTATCTAACTAAGTATAGTTGATAATTAGATTAGAAAAGGTGACTTTACTAAAGAGTTAATATAAATTTACGGGGGTATTTGAGTAGATGCAAACTAACAGACAAAAACACATAAGAAATTTTTCTATAGTAGCACATATAGATCACGGCAAGTCTACTTTAGCAGATAGATTACTTGAAAAAACAGGTACTTTAACAGCTAGGGAAATGGAAGCCCAAGTACTGGATAACATGGAATTAGAAAGAGAAAGAGGAATTACAATCAAGGCTCAAGCAGCAAGACTTATACATAGAACAGAAGAGGGCGAAGAGTATATTTTAAATCTAATAGATACTCCAGGTCACGTAGACTTTAACTATGAGGTTTCAAGAAGTTTAGCAGCTTGTGAAGGAGCTGTATTAGTTGTGGATGCAACTCAAGGTATACAAGCACAGACTCTTGCAAACTGTTACTTAGCCTTAGATCATGACCTTGAAATTGCTCCAGTTATAAACAAAATAGATCTTCAAAGTGCAAGACCTGATGAGGTTAAGCAAGAAATTGAAGATGTTATTGGAATTCCAGCAGATGATGCACCATTAATATCTGCTAAAACAGGATTAAATATAGAGGATGTAATTAAAACTGTTATAGCTAAAGTGCCAGCACCAGAAGGGGATGAAGAAGCTCCTCTTAAGGCCTTAATCTTTGACTCTTACTATGACTCATACAAAGGTGTAGTAACCTACATCAGAGTATTTGATGGGGTAGTAAAGCCAGGAACTAAAATCAAATTAATGAATACTAATAAAGTGTACGATGTAACTGAGGTAGGAGTATTTACTCCAGGTCCATTAAAGGTAGATGAACTTAGAGCTGGAGACGTTGGATACTTAAGTGCAGCTATTAGAAATGTAAAAGATGCTAGAGCTGGAGATACCATCACAGAAGCAGGAAGACCAGCAACTAATCCGTTAGAAGGATATAGACCAGCTATACCTATGGTATTTAGTGGAATATACCCTGTAGATGGAGCTAAGTATGAGACCTTAAAGGAAGCTCTTGAAAAGCTACAGCTTAACGATGCAGCCCTATCCTTTGAACCAGAGACATCTATAGCTCTAGGTTTTGGATTTAGATGTGGATTTTTAGGATTACTTCACATGGAGATAATTCAAGAGAGAATAGAGAGAGAGTTTAATCTAGATATAATTACCACTGCACCTTCCGTTGTTTACAAGGTAGCTAAAACTGATGGGGAAATTATAGAGATTACAAACCCTACTAACCTACCAGAGCCAAGTGAAATATCTTATATGGAAGAGCCAGAAGTTAAGGCTTCAATAATATCACCTTCAGACTATGTAGGAGCAATCATGGAGTTATGCCAGGAGAAGAGAGGAACCTTCATAGATATGCAATATATCGAAGAAACTAGAGTTGTAATTAACTATGATATTCCACTTAATGAAATAGTCTATGATTTCTTTGATGCTTTAAAATCTAGAACTAGAGGATATGCATCCTTTGACTATGAACTTAAAGGATATAAGAGAACTCAACTTGTTAAGCTTGACATACTTCTTAATGGAGATGTAGTGGATGCACTATCTATGATAGTTCCAGCAGATAGAGCTTACCACAGAGGAAGATCCATGGTAGAAAAGCTTAAGGAGATTATTCCAAGACAGATGTTTGAGATTCCAATTCAAGCAGCCATAGGAGCTAAAATAATAGCTAGAGAAACTGTAAAAGCTATGAGAAAAGACGTACTTGCTAAGTGTTACGGTGGAGATATCTCAAGAAAGAAAAAACTTCTTGAGAAACAAAAAGAAGGTAAGAAGCGAATGAGACAAGTAGGAAGCGTTGAAGTTCCACAAGAAGCATTCATGGCAGTACTTAAAGTTGACTAATGAAACTTCTAAAAATTCTTCTCCATGCCAAGGTTAATCCCTAGGAAACTAAATTTCATTAAGAAATTCTAAGTCTCCGCTTTTATAAAATTACCTACCCTCACCATTCGCCGTCATGGCTCAGGGTTCGGCTCTTGCCGTCGTGGCAAGAATTACGGTAATTTTATAACGCTCCGACTAAGAATTTCTAAAATGAAATTTATGATTGTTTCTACGGTGATTACCTTTTGGCATTACGAAGAATTTTCAGAAGTTAATAAAGTAAATATAAGTTTCACTAAATAATATAGCCATATTATTTAGTGTATATAAAGATAGTGGATATTAAAGGAGAAGAAAAATGGATACAGTAGGATTAAATACAGTGGGATTATATATTCATATACCCTTTTGTAAGATGAAATGTCATTACTGTGATTTTCCTTCCTATAGTGGTAAAGAAAGTTTAATGATAGATTATGCTAAGGCATTGAGTGAGGAAATTAAAGTTTCTTGCCAGGATAAAATTATAAGCACCATATTTATAGGTGGGGGAACTCCCACCTATTTGTGCATTGATGGATGGAAAATTATAGAAGAAGCTCTTGGGGAATTAAACAGGATAGAGGAAGATTTTGAATTTACTATTGAGGGAAATCCTAAGACCTTTAATGAGGAGCAACTAAAAATTTTTAAAGCCATGGGAGTAAATAGAATTTCTATGGGACTTCAAGCTGTGCAACAGTGTCACCTTACTTCACTAGGAAGAATCCATTCCCTTGAGGATTTTAGACATAGCTATGAAATGTTAAGGAATTTTGGTTTCAATAATATAAATGTAGATTTAATGTTTGGACTTCCAGATCAAAGTTTAGCTCAGTGGAAGGAAACTTTAAGTCAGATTGTAGAGTTAAAGCCAGAGCATATTTCTTGCTACAGCTTAATCATAGAAGAAGGAACTAAGTTTTATAATCTTTATGAAAAGAATAAATTAATGTTACCTGATGAAGATATGGAAAGGGACATGTATGCTGAAGCTATTAATTTTTTAGAGATAAAAGGATATCACCAGTATGAGATTTCCAATTTTGCAAAGGATGGATTAGAGTGCAGGCATAATAAAATATATTGGAATTTAGAAAATTATATTGGTTGTGGCTCATCTTCCCATTCCTATGTTAATGGCATTAGGTATAGAAATGAACAAAAAATAGAAACCTATATAATGTCTATGGAAAATAAAAGCTCTGCAGTGGTAGAGAGTAATGAAAATTCCTTAAAGGATGATATAGAAGAGTTCATGTTCTTAGGATTAAGAAAAATAGAAGGAATAAGCATAGAAGAATTTAAGAGAAGATTTAACATCTCCATTTTTGAAAAATATAAAGAGGTTATAGATAAGTATGTAAAGTTGGACTTATTAAATTTAAAAGGAGATAGATTATACCTTACTAAAAGAGGGATAGAACTGAGTAATCAAGTAATGGCAGATTTAATTTTGTAAATAATTTATCAATCAGATAATTTTGTAAATAATTTATGAATCATATTGACATTAAATTTTATAAATGATATATATTAAATATAGTCATTAGCACTCGTAAGTAGTGAGTGCTAACAAAGAGGTGATAACATGGATATGGATGAAAGAAAGATTAAAATCTTACAGGCTATAATAAATGATTATATAACTTACGGAGAACCTGTAGGTTCAAGAACCATATCTAAAAAATACGATTTAGGAATAAGTTCAGCTACTATTAGAAATGAAATGGCTGATCTTGAAGAAATGGGATTTTTAGAACAACTCCATTCATCCTCTGGAAGACGACCTTCTGATAAGGGTTATAGACTTTATGTAGATAGACTTATGACCCCTAGCAGACTTACAGAAGAAGAGCATGAAACTATAAGACATGACCTGATAAAGGACACATCTATAAGTGAAATAGATAGTATAATTAAGGGTGCTATAGATGTACTTTCTAATATTACTAGACTAACTTCTGTAGTAAAAGTTGCTTCTGTTAAAAAGTCAAGTATTAAGTATATAAAGTTATTAGCAATAGAAAAGCACATAATTTTATCTACAATAATAACAGACAATGGTAATATAAAAAATAATACTATTAGAGTAACAAATCCGGTAGATGACAATAAGCTAGTAAAAGTGAATAATGCTCTTAATAGACTACTTGTAGGAATTAGCATAGAACAAATTACTCTGGATTTCCTTGTTAATTTAAAAAATGAATTAGTTGGTTACGAAGAGATATTTGACTGTATAATTCCTGTTCTTCATGAAACACTAGTGTTGGGAGATTATGGAGAAATTTATACTAAAGGTGCTACAAATATATTTAACTATCCTGAATATAATAACATCGATAAGGCAAAGGCATTTTTAGGGTTAGTAAATAATGAAGAAAACCTAAATGAAATTCTTAGCAAAGGAAACAAGGAATCTTTATTTATTAGTATAGGAGAAGAAAACTTTGTGGAGTGCGCTAAAGAGTGCAGTATAATCACTGCTAGCTATAGTTGTAATGGCCGTATTATGGGTACCATAGGAGTTATAGGACCTACAAGAATCCATTATGATAGAGTTATAGCTGTTCTTGATACTGTGGTTAATGAGATAAACGACAAGATCTCTAGCATATATGATCCAGATTAACTATGGGTTTATATATATTCAAAATTCAAAGTAAATGAGATAAGCATTTAGATTGGAGGAAAGAGCATTGGAAAATAATATGGAAGAAAACCAAGAGCTAGATAAAAAAGATATGGAAGATAATGCGGATGAAATTTTAGAAAATGACCCTTCTGAAAAAGAACAAAATGAAGAGGAAGGCACTTCCGGTGAAGAAACCTCAGAGGTTAAAGAGGAAGATGATAAGGAAGATGAGATGAAAAAATTCAGAAATCGCAAAGAAGAAATTAAAGAGCTTAAAGAAGAAAATGATTCTTTGAAAGATAAATTATTAAGAACTGTAGCTGAATATGATAACTTTAGAAAAAGAACTTCTAAGGAAAAGGAAAATATATATACAGAGGCTTGTGCTGATGTATTAAAGGAAATACTACCTGTATTAGACAATTTAGAAAGAGCTGTTGCAGTAGATGGTAGTGCAGAAGATCTTAAAAAAGGTATTGAATTAACTATAAATCAGTTTACAGCTTCTTTTGAAAAGCTAGGCGTTGAAGAAATCTCATCTGATGGAGAATTTGACCCTAACTTCCATGATGCAGTAATGCATATAGAAGATGAAAACTTAGGAAAAAATCAAGTAGCTGAAGTATTCCTAAAGGGATACAAAAAAGGCGATAAAGTATTAAGACATAGTATGGTTAAAGTAGCAAATTAATCTATGATTTATAAAGATTTTAATCTTTAATTAAAAATAAATGTATATAGTAAATTAGAAGAAAATAAGTGTATTAATTTATAGGAGGAAATTACAATGGCAAAAATTATAGGAATTGATTTAGGAACAACAAACTCTTGTGTATCAGTTATGGAAGGTGGAGATCCAGTTATAATACCAAACGCAGAAGGTGCTAGAACTACTCCATCAGTAGTATCTTTCTTACAAGATGGAGAAAGACTTGTTGGTCAAGTAGCAAAAAGACAATCAATAACAAACCCAGATAAAACTATAATCTCAATTAAAAGAGAAATGGGAACAAATCATAAAGTAAATATAGATGGAAAAGAATATACTCCACAAGAAATATCTGCAATGGTACTTCAAAAATTAAAAGCAGATGCTGAAGCATACCTTGGAGAAACAGTTACAGAAGCTGTTATCACAGTTCCAGCATACTTCAATGATAGCCAAAGACAAGCAACTAAAGACGCAGGAAGAATAGCAGGTCTTGATGTTAAGAGAATCATAAATGAGCCAACAGCTGCATCTCTTGCTTATGGTCTTGACAAAATGGATACAAACCAAAAGATATTTGTATATGACCTTGGTGGTGGTACTTTCGACGTATCTATCTTAGAACTTGGAGATGGAGTTTTCGAAGTTAAATCTACAAATGGAGATACTCGTCTTGGTGGAGATGACTTTGACCAAAAGGTTATGGATTATATAGCTGAAGATTTTAAAGCTTCTAATGGAATTGATTTAAGAAATGATAAAATGGCACTTCAAAGATTAAAAGAAGCTGCTGAAAAAGCAAAAATAGAATTATCATCTTCTACTCAAACAAACATCAATCTTCCATTTATCACAGCTGATGCTACAGGTCCAAAACATATAGATATGAACCTAACAAGAGCTAAATTCAATGAATTAACTCATGATTTAGTACAAAGAACTATTGAGCCAATGAGAAAAGCTCTTCAAGATGCTGATCTTTCAATAGGAGAAATTGACAAGGTTGTATTAGTTGGGGGATCTACAAGAATCCCAGCTGTTGTAGAAGCAGTTAAAAACTTTACAGGAAAAGAACCATCAAAAGGAGTTAACCCAGATGAATGTGTTGCAGCAGGTGCAGCTATTCAAGGTGGAGTTTTAACAGGAGATGTTAAAGATGTATTACTTCTTGACGTTTCACCATTAACATTAGGAATTGAAACTTTAGGAGGAGTTGCTACTCCATTAATCGAAAGAAATACAACAATTCCAACTAAGAAGAGCCAAGTATTCTCAACTGCAGCAGACGGTCAAACATCTGTTGAGATTCACGTAGTTCAAGGTGAAAGACAAATGGCAGCTGATAACAAAACTTTAGGAAGATTTACTCTTTCTGGAATTGCAGCAGCTCCAAGAGGAATTCCTCAAATCGAAGTAACTTTTGATATAGATGCTAACGGTATAGTTAAAGTTTCTGCTAAAGACAAAGGAACTGGAAAAGAAGCTAATATAACTATCACAGCTTCAACTAACTTAAGTGATGATGAAATCCAAAATGCAGTAAATGAAGCAGAAAGATTTGCAGAAGAAGATAAGAAGAGAAAAGAAGCTATAGAAGTTAAAAACACTGCAGATCAAATGGTTTACCAAACAGAAAAAACTTTAACTGACCTAGGAGATAAAGTTTCTGCTGATGATAAAGCTAAGGTAGAACAAAGAATCCAAGTATTAAAATCAGTTAAAGACGGAGAAGATATAGAAGCTATTAAAAAAGCTACAGAAGAGTTAACACAAGAATTCTACGCTGTATCTTCAAAGGTATACCAAGCTGAAGGCGGACAGCCGGGAGCAGAAGGTTTTGATCCAAATAACATGGGTGGAGCAGCAGGAGCAGGAGCTCAAGATGCACCACATGATGACAATGTTGTAGATGCAGATTTTAAAGTAGATGGAGAATAATATTCATTAAATTAGTTAAGGGATGATGAAACACTCATCCCTTAAAACTGATTTTAATGTTAAATTTTAATGTGAAAATTTAATGTTCCCATTAATACATGGTTGCAATTATACATAATATATCTTAATATATTATTCGAAGTAAAATAGGTGGTGAGTTTTAAATATGGCTAATAAAGATTATTATGAAGTACTAGGCTTAGATAAAAGTGCCAGTGATGATGAGATAAAAAAAGCTTTTAAAAAGGCTGCTTTAAAGTATCATCCAGATAGAAATCAAGGAAATGCTGAAGCAGAAGAAAAGTTTAAAGAAATAAATGAAGCATACCAAGTTTTATCAGATCCAGAGAAGAAACAGAGATATGATCAATTTGGTACTGCAGACTTTAATGGAGCCCAAGGTTTTGATGGATTTGATTTCGGTGGAGGCTTTGGAGGCTTTGGAGATATTTTTAGCGATATCTTTGGTGGAGGATTTTCCTCTTCATCTAATAAAAATGCTCCAAGAAAGGGTGCAGATTTAGAATTTAATTTAAATTTAACCTTTGAAGAGGCTGTATTTGGCTGTGATAAGGAAATTAAAGTTACTAGAAGAGAAAAGTGTGAAACTTGTGGAGGCACAGGAGCTAAAAAAGGTACTACTCCTAAAACTTGCTCTAAGTGTAGCGGTAGAGGTAAGATAAATGTTCAAAGAAGAACTCCATTAGGAGTGATTTCTACAACTACAACTTGTGATGCTTGTGGAGGTAAAGGTACTATAATAGAGGAATCATGCTCAACTTGTAGAGGAACTGGTAAAGAAAGAAAAACTAGAAATTTAACAGTTAATGTTCCAGCAGGTGTTGATACAGGTAATGTAATGCCGCTAAGAGGACAAGGTGAAGCAGGAGAAAATGGAGGTCCAGCAGGAGATCTTTATATAAATATAAGAGTTACATCTCATAATATATTTAAACGTAAAGGCTTTGACATCCATATGGAAACCCATATATCCTTTGCAAAGGCTGCTCTTGGTACAGACATAAAGGTTCCAACAGTGGATGGAGATGTTACTTATAAGGTTCCAGCAGGAACTCAACCTGGAACTGTATTTAGATTAAAAGCTAAAGGGGTTCCTAGAGTTAACTCTGTAGGTAGAGGAGATCACTATGTTAAGGTAATAGTGGATGTACCAAAATCTCTTAATGAGAAACAGGCAGAAGCTCTAAGAATGTTTATGGAGGCTAGTGGAGAAGCTCCAGAGACTACTGTGGAAAAGAAAAAACACAAAAAAGGAATATTTGGAAAGTAATAAAGAAACTAATATAACCCACAAATAATTAAATATAGCTAAAGTCTTGTAATAGTTAGTATAGGACTTTAGCTATTTTTAGTGCTTATATATCCTATCACTGTAATTTTCAACAGAGCCAATTTACATTAAAATCTTAAATTTCAGTATATTAATAGCAAAATCAATCATTGGCAAAATAGAGATAACAATATGAATATTTTTAAAATTTAATAATTGACTTTTTTAGACAAAATATTTATAATATTACTGTAGAATTTAATTATATTTTAGGGTTTATTGCGCTTTTATTACTAGTGGTGTAGAAGTTAAGTTTTTTAGTACATGTAAACCTTTTAGTCATGTCTGAATCATGTTAATTTCTACAAAATCATAAGATATAACTTTAATAAAAAGGTTGGAGGCAATAACATGAAAATTGAAAAACAAAAGATCTATGACATTACCATTGATACCTTCTATGACATCATTGGTAGTATACTTTATGCTGCTGGTATTTATACCTTTGCATTATCAGCTAACTTTGCTCCTGGTGGAATTTCAGGTTTATCAATAATTATAAACTTTTTTACTAAAATACCAATAGGTGTATGTAGTTTATTACTTAACATACCAATAATAATAATTAGTTATAAAGTGCTTGGAAAATGGTTTTTAGTTAAATCTCTAAAAACTATGGTAATCTCAGCCTTCTTTATGGATGTAGTGTTTCCACTTATCCCAATTTATTCAGGAAATCCTATACTGGCAGCTGTGTTTGCAGGAGTATTATCTGGAGCTGGACTAGCACTCATATATATGAGAAATTCATCTACTGGAGGAACAGACTTTTTAATTCTTTCTGTAAGAAAAAAAGCACCTCACCTATCAATTGGGCAGATTACAATTGCTATTGATGGTTGTGTTATCCTTCTAGGTGGATTAGTATTTGGAACTATTGATGCTGTATTATTAGGAATTATTATGACTATAGCTACCTCAACAATAATAGATAAGATTATGTCAGGTTTTGAAGCAGGAAAAATGGCAATGGTAATAACTAATCATGGAAAGGAAATTGCAGATGTTATTGGAAAGGAAGTTGGACGAGGAGTAACTATAATGAATGTTACTGGTGCTTTTTCAGGAGAAAGTCGACAAATGTTAATGTGTGCTTGCAGTAAATCTCAGGTATATAATTTGCGTAGAATTGTAAGTACCATAGACCCAACAGCTATGACTATGATTTCTTCCTTTGATGAAGCCTTTGGTCTTGGATTTAAAGATAACCTAATTGACTAAGGCTCTATAGAACAGTAGAATATTGGGGCGGATGACAATTACAGAGCCAAATAAAACTCTTTCTGGCAATAGAAAAGATTCACTATTGCCAAGGAAGAGTTATTTTGTTATTTTGTAATATGTGATATATAATTACACAATAAAGATTATTTAGTGTATAATACCATAGACATCTTTTAAATTAATGGCAATAATATTAATTAAAACCTATTAACTGTTGTTCATATAACTTAAGTATAATTTAATGTATAGATATGGAGGAAGTAGAAATGGATCAGGATTGGATTGAAGTAACGGTACTTACAAGCAGTGAGGCTACAGAAGCTGTGTCTGGTTTTCTTTATAACTGTGATGTAGAAGGAGTTTCCATAGAAGATGTGGCAGATGTGGAATTTAAGAAGGAAAACTTGGGCTTTGCAGATTTTATAAATGAGTCAGTTTTAACTATTGAAGAAGGAGCTATGGTTAAAGGGTACTTTAAAGATAGTGAAAACTTTATGAATACACTAAACTACATAAAGGAAAGTGTAGATAAGTTAGGTGAATTTGGCTTTGATAAAGGTGAAGGCATAGTAACTTATCATAAGGTAAATGAAGATGATTGGGCAAATAATTGGAAGCAGTACTATAAACCAACTAAGGTTGGGGAGCACATTGTAGTAAAACCTACCTGGGAAGATTATGAAGAAAAGCCTGGAGAGGTTGTAGTAGAGCTAGACCCAGGAATGGCCTTTGGAACAGGAACCCACGAAACTACAAGAATGTGCATAAAAGCTCTAGAGAAAAAAGTTAAGGGAGATACCACTGTATTTGATATAGGTACTGGTTCAGGAATATTATCTATAGCTGCAGCTAAATTAGGAGCAAAACATGTAGTAGGAGTAGATTTAGACCCAGTAGCTGTAGAATCTGCAAAGAAAAATCTAGAATTCAACAAGGTAAATAACATCGAAATTCTTTATGGAGATTTAATGGAAGTAGTAGAAGGTAAAGCTAATATAGTAGTAGCTAATATCTTAGCTGATATAATCATGTTTTTAAGTGAAGGTGTAAGAGCCTTTATAGAAGATGAGGGATACTTTATAGCTTCTGGTATCTTAAACACTCAAAGAGATAAAGTAACTGACAAGTTAAAGGCCCTAGACTTTATAATTGAAGAAGTCATGGAAGATGGAGAATGGATTTGTATTATTGCTAAAAAGTAAAATTGTGTGATGGGAGTATAATTAAAATGCATAAATTTTTTGTGGAAGATAATAGCATAAATGAATCTCTGTGCATCATTGAAGGCGATGATGTTAAGCATATATATAAGGTGCTTAGACTTAAAGAAGGGGATAAAGTAAATATCAATAACTGCAAGGGTGTTGAATATATAGGAGAAATTTTAGAGGTAAATAAAAAAGAAGTAAGAGTAAACCTAATTGAAAAGGTTCCTTTAAATAATGAAAGTCCTTTAAGAGTTCAGCTTTTTCAAGGATTACCAAAGGCAGCTAAAATGGATTTAATAGCTCAAAAGTGTACTGAGCTAGGAGTCAGTGAAATCACCCCTATAATTACAGAGAGAGTTGTAGTTAAGGGAAATGAGTCCTCAGAATTTAAAAAGGTGGATAGATGGAATAGAATTGCATTAGAAGCTTGTAAACAAAGCAAAAGAAGTATAATTCCAACTATAAACCAACCTATAGATTTTAATAACCTAAAGGAAGAGATAAAGAACTTTGATTTAGTCATAGTACCCTATGAAAATCAAGAAAATCAAGGAATAAAATATGTAAAAAACCAAGTATCAGAAAAAAATATAGAAACAGCAGCCATTATCATAGGACCTGAGGGTGGCTTTGAAGAGGATGAAATTCAGGCATTAAAGGATGCTGGAGCATTTATAGTAACCTTAGGGCCTAGAATACTAAGAACGGAGACTGCTGGCTTTGTAGCTCTTAGCTTAATTATGTATGAGCTTGGTGACTTAGGAGGAAATTAAAATGAAAGTAGCACTATATACACTAGGATGTAGGGTTAACTCTTATGAATCAGAAGCCATGGCAGAAAAATTCATAAAAGAGGGATATGAAATTGTAAGTTTTGATGAATTTTCAGATGTGTATGTTATAAATACCTGTACAGTAACTAACATGGGAGATAAAAAGTCAAGACAGATGATAGGAAGAGCAAGACGTCATAATCCAGAGGCTATAATAGCAGTAGTTGGATGCTATTCACAAATAGCTTCCGATGAAATAGCACAAATTGAAGGTGTAGATGTAGTATTGGGAAGTAGAAATAAAGGAGACATTGTTTACTGGGTTAATAGAGCAAGAGAAGAAAGTAAGCAAGTAGTAGAAGTTAAAGATGTACTTAAAAACAATAAATTTGAACAGCTAGCTATAAGTGAATATCAGGATAAAACTAGGGCCTTTTTAAAGATACAGGATGGATGTAATAGATTTTGTTCATACTGCCTTATTCCTTTTGCTAGAGGGGGAGTTTGTAGTAAAGAACCTGAGAAAATATTAAAGGAAGTAAAAGAACTAAGTAAAAATGGTTTTAAAGAAATAATTTTATCTGGAGTTCACACTGCTTCCTATGGAGTAGATTTAGAAGGTAATTGGGATTTAGTTAAAATCCTAGAAGAGATAAATAAAATAGAAGGAATAGAAAGAATTAGAATAGGTTCTATAGATCCAACCTTCTTCACTGAAGGGGTAATAGAGAGAATCTGTAACCTAAAAAAGATGTGTCCACATTTCCACCTATCCCTTCAAAGTGGCTGTGATGCAACAATTAGAAGAATGAATAGAAAATATACAGCACAGGAATATAAGGATGTAGTAGAAAACCTTAGAAAGTATATGAAGGACGTGTCTATAACTACGGATATAATTGTAGGTTTTCCAGGGGAGTCTAATGTTGAATTTGAAGCTACCTATGAATTTTTAAAAGGTATAAAACTAAGTAAAATGCATATCTTTAAGTATAGTAAAAGAACAGGAACTAAGGCAGCGGAAATGCCTTTCCAAGTAGATGGTCTTATAAAGGAAGAAAGAAGTAAAAAGTTAATAGAATTAAATAATGCTTTAGAAGTAGAATTCATGGAGAAATTCATAGGAAGAGAAATGAGAGTACTTTATGAGGAAGCTATAAGTGGAAAAGAAAACACTTATGTAGGCTATACAGAGAACTATATAAAAGTAATAACAGAAAGTGATGAAAACCTAGAGGGGAAAATAGTGCCTACAAAACTGGCAGCTGTAAAACAAGAAAACATGATAGGAATCATAGAATAATACAAAATATAGATACACTAACATGGATTTTTAGAGTATAATATAAGATATGAGAAATCATATTATACATTATAGGAAACTATAAATGTAGGTTTTTACTACTGAGAATGGAGGTGAAAAAATGTCAGATTGTTTATTTTGTGAAATTGCAAAGGGTGAGATTCCTTCAAATAAGGTCTATGAAGATGATAAGATATTAGCATTTCATGACATAAGTCCTGAAGCACCTGTGCATATTCTTATAATCCCAAAGGAGCACATAAGCTGCGTTAATGATATAAATCATGAGAATAGTAGCATTATAGCTCATATTTTCGCCACCATACCAGAACTGGTAAAAAAATTAGGAATAGATAAAAGTGGATATAGAGTTGTAACTAACACTTTAGACCATGGAGGTCAGACTGTTCCACATTTACATTTTCATTTGTTAGGTGGAAGAAATTTAAAATGGCCACCAGGCTAAAAATAAGGACTAAAAATATGTAAATAAAACTAATGAAAATCTTGACATAAGTTAATGTGAATTGTATAATTGAAAATGTGCTATTTAGGCCTCGCATTGGCTACTTTTAATTAAAATTAAATTGAGCTAGCGGAGGGAGGGATATAAATGTCAGAGATAAAAGTTGGAGAAAACGAATCATTAGAGAATGCATTAAGAAGATTTAAAAAGAAATGTGCAAGATCAGGTGTGCTTTCAGAAGTTAGAAAGAGAGAACATTACGAAAAACCAAGCGTAAAGAGAAAGAAAAAATCAGAAGCTGCTAGAAAAAGAAAATTTAAGTAGAATTTGAAAGAAGGTTTATTAATGTCATCCATTAAGGAAACATTACAGGACGACTGGAAAAATGCTATTAAACAAAGAGATAAGTTTAAAGCAAATGTAATAAGCATGGCTAAAGCTGCTGTTTTAATGGTTGAAAAATCAGGGGCAGGAGAAGTAGATGATAGTAAAGTCATCGAAATTTTAGCAAAGGAAGTTAAACAAAGAAGAGATTCTTTGGTTGAGTTTGATAAAGGAAATAGACAAGATTTGGTTGATCAAACAAAAGCTGAAATCGAAATCTTATTACAATACCTTCCTCAGCAGTTAACGGAAGAAGAAATCCGAAAAATTGTTCTGGAGTCAGCCGAAAAACTTGGTACTAGTAGCATTAAAGATATGGGAAAACTTATGGCAGATGTTAGACCTAAGGTAAATGGTCGAGCAGATGGCAAAGTAGTTAGTCAAATAGTAAAAGAATATTTGAATAAATAAAGAACTCAGTTTACTGAGTTCTTTTTATTTTAAGTAATTTATCATGAAAAGAAATCATAAAATTTAAAAGAGAAACTTTGTAAGTAAAAATTATGATTTAGAGGTGATGAAGTTGAGTGATAAATTAGTGAGGGTAAAGGAAAAGGTCATTTATGGATTAGACTTACCAGTAGATGTAGCCCTTAGTTTACCTAAAATAATAGTGATAGCAAGAAAAGAGGTAACGGTAGAAAATCATAAGGGGATAATAAAGTTCAGTGACAGTGAATTAGTTATAAATACAAGTATTGGACCTTTGAAAATTCTAGGTAAGGATTTTGAAATTATATTTGTAGGAGGTACCACCATAACTTTAAGTGGATGTTTTAGCTCTATGGTGTATGAAAACTATGAAGAAGATTAATAATTTTAATAAAAGCTATATAACTGTTCAAGTAGATTCCCTTGAAGGAGAAAAAATTCTCAATTATCTCTGGAATAAAAATGTCAGTGTAAAAAATATAAAAAGAAATAATGCCTTTTCTATAACACTAGAAATATCAATATCAGATTATCTTCATTTAAAAGAAGCTGTTAAAAAAGTAAATGGAAAAGTGAAGATTTTGCATCGTAAAGGGATAAACTTTTTTTATCTTAGATTAAGTACTAGGAAACTTTTAATTGCAGGTGTTGCTGCATTTTTCCTTATTTTATACTATTTGAGTAGCTTTATTTGGAGTGTGGATATAAATACAGATAAATATCTAGCTCCCCTTGAAGTTAGAAATATACTGAAAAGCTATGGAATAATGGTTGGAAGTAAAAAGGGTTCAATAGATGTTCTAAAAGTTGAAGAAAAGTTAGTTGCTGATATAGATGAAATAATGTGGGTTAAAGTTAGAATTGAAGGTTCTATGCTCAGTGTAGATATAGTAGAGAGGCAAGAACCACCAAAGATAAAAGAAAAGGAGTACACAGGAGATTTAGTAGCTAAAAAAAGTGGAGTTATAAATAGAATATATACTAGCGCTGGAACTCCGGTGAAACAACTTGGCACAGTAGTTGATAAAGGTGAGTTAATTGTAAAAGGTCAAGAAGGAAAAGAAGGCATGGAGTTCTCTGTAAAGGCTGAAGGAAAAATATATGCTACTACTTTTTACGAAGAATTTACAAAAGTACCTATATCTATTACCTCAAAAAGAAGAACGGGAAATAAGCAGGTACGATATGGAGTAAATGTAAACAATAATAAAATTTATATTAAGAAATCATTAAATAACTATACAACTTATGATAAAATAGAAGAAAACTGGGGCATCTTTATAAAAGAGACTTATTATGAAACAGAAGAGGTGGAAGAAGCTACTGACACTGACACTGTAATAAAGGAACTACAAAACAAAATTACATTAAATTTAGATAGAGGAGTTAAAATACTAGATATTACTCCAGAGG
The DNA here is from genome assembly GCF_002390995.1 of Clostridium sp. UBA4395. NCBI lineage: Bacteria > Bacillati > Bacillota > Clostridia > Eubacteriales > Clostridiaceae > Clostridium > Clostridium sp. UBA4395. Next base: position 18,329 of record NZ_DGRF01000048.1, on the reverse strand, counting down.
TTAAAAAGCAAGAGAAGGAATACGAAATTAGAGTATTAGCTACTGTAGAAGAAGACATAGCAGAAAGTCAAGTTGTAGCTACAGAAACAGAAACGGAAAGAGAAAAGGAAGATGAATCCCCTTAGACTTAAAAAGAGGTGTAAATATGGGACATAAAAAAAGATTATCAAGGATAAGATTTCCAAGAGTAAAACCCTATATTACTTTTATAATTACAACTTTAATAGTTTATTTGATTTTAAGCACTGTAGTAGTAAGTAAAAAATATAACCTTCAAGTAGGTGAAATAGCTAAATTTGATATTAAAGCACCAAGAGATGTGGAAGATAAGGTAGCAACTCAAAAGAGTATTGAAGAAGAGTTAAAACACGTACAAGAAACCTATACCTATGATGCTAATATAAGAAAAGGTGCTTTAGATAATATAAATAAACTTTTTGAATTAGTTAAAAAGATAAATTCTGAAAATCCTCCTTATAATCCTTCCAGTGAAGATGATGATGAAAAAATTAAGTCAGAACAGGATAAAATCAATGGTATAAAGCTGAAAAAATTAAAAGAGGAAAGTGTTATAAAAAATCTTTCTACTGAAAACTATGGATTAATTTTATCCTTAAATGATACTGGATTAAATAGCCTAAATGAAGAGATAGTAGAATGTATGAATAATTTATATGATACTACCCCTATATACGAGAATAAACCTCAGGATATAGTTTCAGCACAAGGATATATAACCGCCTTCTTTAATAATACTAGCTATGCTAAAAATGTTAAGGATTTAGCCATGGCCATAGGTTATTCACAAACTAAGGCTACCTATTTTGTAGATCATGAAAAAACAGAAGAAGCAAGACAAAACATAACTAAAAATGTAATACCTGTAATCTATAAAAAGGATCAAACTATAATAGCAGAAGGTCAACCTATTACTGAATCACAAATTGAGCTTCTAAATGACTTAGGCCTTCTAGGTAATGATAAATCTACAGGCATTTATATGAACCTAGTTTTACTTCTAGTTGTTGCAGGAGTATTAGGATTACAGTGGAGATATATAAAAGAAAAGCGCAGGGACATATATGAAGATAATAGTAAGGTTATCCTGATAAACCTACTGACAGTACTAACTGTAGTATTAGCTAGGATATCTATTCTCATATCTCCTTATGTTATACCCTTTGCTTGTATTTCAATTTTATTATCTGTACTAATTGATAGTAAAACATCTGTAACCATAGGAATATTAAATGTAATATTTATATCCTTTATTGTTAAATTTTCAGTAGATTTAACTCTTATAGCTATGGTCAATGCAGTAATAGTTCCGATGGTATTAAAAAGGGTTCAGCAAAGAAATGACATATTGTATTCTTCCTTGCTCATTGGAGCTATAAATGTAGTATTTGCTGGTGCCATGGGATATTTCCTAAGCACTAATGTGACTAGTATAATCAATAAGGCTATGCTTACAGGAATATCTGCTATAGTATCAGGAATATTAGCCATAGGAATACTGCCAGTTTTAGAAAATATATTTGACGTATTAACTAATATTAAACTTCTGGAGCTCGCTAACCCTAATCATCCCTTGATGAGGAGATTACTTTTAGAAGCACCGGGTACTTATCACCACTGTGTGTTAGTTGCAAACTTAGCAGAGATGGCTGCGGAAAGTGTGGGAGCTAATCCAATACTAGCTAGGGTAGCCTCCTATTATCATGATGTTGGAAAGTTAGAAAGGCCCTATTATTTTAAGGAAAATCAAATAGGTATAGTAAATCCTCATGATGATATGTCACCAGCTATGAGCTCTGCCATAATACTATCCCATGTGGAAGATGGTGTTAAATTAGCAGAAAAATATAACTTACCTGAAGGCATCACTGATGTTGTGAGAGAGCATCATGGAGATTCTCTCGCTAAGTATTTTTATATAACTATGAGAAATAAAAGTGAGAATCCCGATGAGGTAAATGAGGCAGATTATAGATATGGTGGACCACCACCAAGATCAAAGGAATCTACCATTATAATGTTAGCAGATGGGGTTGAAGCCTCTGTAAGGTCCATTAATAAGCCTAACAAAAAGAAGATAGAAGAAATGGTAAATAACATAATTAAGAGTAGAATTGATGAAAATCAGTTTGTCAACTCTGACCTAACCTTTAAAGATTTAGAGAAAATAAGAGAGAGTTTTCTAAAGGTTCTATCTGGAATTTACCATGAAAGAATTGAGTATCCTAAAGACAGGATTAATTTAACAAAAGAAAACAATGAAAAAAACCTTGAAGAAGATAAAGAAGTGGTATCAACTAAGGAAGAACAGTTTAAATTAAAAGAGCCAGAAGCAGTTATACAAACTAAAGAAGTTGAAAAAGAAAAGCAGATATAGGGTAAATAGGAGATAGAATATGATTTATATGGACGATAGGCAAAGTCTTATTTCCGTTGAAAAAGACTTAGAAGAAAACATTAAAGAAATTATAGATTATGCTTTAAAAGAGGAACAGGTTCTGATTCCCTATGAAGTAAGTCTAATTTTTGTAGATAATGAGGTCATAAGAGAAATAAACTCAGATACAAGAGGAATAGATAGGGCTACAGATGTACTATCCTTTCCCATGCTAGACTATGATGAAAAAAAAGTATTCAAGGAGTGCTATTTAGAACATGAATTTTCAATTATTGATTTAAATGAAGGAAATTTAGTCCTTGGAGATATTGTGTTATCCTTAGAGAGAGCAAAGGAGCAGAGTGAAGAGTTTGGACACTCCTTTATAAGAGAAGTGTGCTACTTAGTAACTCACTCCATTCTTCACTTGCTTGGATATGATCACATGGAAGATGATGATAAGGTAATAATGAGAGCTAGAGAAGAAGAAATTCTAAGTAAGTTTAACATTGAAAGATAATAGATTATGTATAGGTTATATCAGCTTTAATTAAGGTGGGGTTATTATGAAGGTAAAGAAGCTAGTGGATAGTTTTAACTATGCTATAGAGGGAATAATTTATTCAATACGAACTCAAAGAAATATGAGAATACATATGATAATAGCTATGTTAATACTAACAGCTTGTTTTTTCTTTGACATGACAAAGATGGAACTTTTAGTAATTGCCATTACAATAACAATGGTTGTGGTTGCAGAGATGATAAATACAGCAGTGGAATGTGCCATAGATGCCACCACCAACTTTTATCATCCCCTAGCAAAGATTGCGAAAAATGTAGCTGCAGGAGCAGTATTAGTCACTGCAATAAATGCGATTTTAGTAGCCTATATAATTTTTGGTGATAAAGTTCTACCTTTTTCTATAATTATCCTTTCAAAAATTAAAAATTCTGACCCTCACATGATATTTTTAATGTTAGTAATAGTTAGTATTGCAACTGTAGTAGTAAAGGCTGTCTATGATGAAGGTACACCTTTAAGAGGCGGAATGCCAAGTGGTCATAGTTCCATAGCCTTTGCTGTGGCAACCACCATTACACTATTAACCACAGAGCCACTAATAATGATATTGGCATTTTTATTAGCCTTTATAGTAGCCCAAAGCAGAGTAGATTCTAACGTACACTCCATCCTTGAAGTAGTCCTTGGTGGAGCCTTTGGATCACTACTAACCTTACTGTTATACCAGCTTATTGGATAATTACTAAATGAATGAAGCTAAATAAAATATAAGCAATAAAAATAATGTGATAAAATTCGTATTATATGGTAAACTAATATAACTAAGAAACTAAAGAAATGTGTGACTATTATAAACCATGGATAGATTTGAGTAATTAGGTTGGAGGAAGATAAAATGGATATAAAGGAATTGGTAAAACTTGCTATAGAGGCTAGAGAAAAAGCTTATGTACCATATTCTAAGTTTAAAGTTGGAGCAGCAATTGAAATGGAAGATGGCAGTGTATTTACAGGCTGTAACATAGAAAATGCTTCTTATGGGGCTACTAACTGTGCTGAAAGAACGGCTATATTTAAGGCTGTATCTGAAGGTCATACTATAATGAAAAAAATTGCCATAGTAGGAGATATGTTAGCATTTACAGCTCCATGTGGAATATGTAGACAGGTTATTGCAGAGTTTGCAGCTAAAGATATAGAAATAGTATTAATTAAAAATCAAGATGAGTATATAGTAAAAACCTTAGAAGAAATACTACCAGGAGCTTTTACTAAAGAGGACTTACTTAAATAAGGAGAGATATATGTTTAAATCAGGATTTATAACTATAATAGGAAGACCAAATGTGGGTAAATCAACCCTTTTAAATTATTTAATGGGAGAGAAATTATCTATAGTATCAAGTAGGCCACAAACTACAAGAAACAATATACAGACAATACTTACAAGGGATAACTTTCAAATAGTATTTGTAGATACCCCAGGTATGCATAAACCTAAACATAAGTTAGGTGAGTACATGGTGAAGATAGCTAAAGATTCAATGCAAGATGTGGATGTGGTGCTATTTTTAACAACACCAGAAGGAGAGATAAACAAGGCAGACCTTCATATTTTAGAACAACTAAAGCAGTGTAATACTAAAGTATTTTTAGTGGTAAATAAAATAGATGAAAACCCTGCTGATAGAGTAGCTAAAACTCTAGAAGAATATACTAAAGTTTTAGATTTTAAAGAAATAATACCTATTTCAGCTATTAACGGAAAGAACACCGAAAAATTATTAGAATTAGTTGTTGATCAGTTACCAGAGGGACCAATGTATTACCCAGAAGACATGATAACAGATCAGCAAGAAAGATTTATAGTAATGGAGACCATAAGAGAAAAAGCGCTAAGACTTTTATCTCAAGAAGTACCTCATGGTATTGCTGTAGAAATTTTAACCATGAAGAAGAATGAAAATGGAAGTTATCTTATTGAGGCAAATATGCTATGTGAGAAGAACTCCCATAAGGGTATAATAATTGGTAAAAATGGAGCTATGATGAAGAAAATATCTACCTATGCAAGACAAGATATTGAAAAGTTCCTAGGCTGTAAAGTAAACCTAAAGATTTGGGTTAAGGTTAAATCAGAGTGGAGAGATAGTGCATTTGTACTCAAGGAACTTGGTTATAAGTAGAATTGCAGGTGTTATTCATTGAATACTATCAAGACTAGAGGGATAGTTTTAAAAACCCAAGAATACAAAGAAAATGATAAATTACTATGGATACTTACAGAGGAGTTTGGAAAGGTAACTGTTATTGCAAAGGGAGCTAGAAAAAGTAAAAATAAAAATTTTTCAAATACCCTACCTTTCTCCTTTGGTGAGTATGTATTATATAAAGGAAGAACTTTATATACCTTAAATGAAGGGAAAATTATAGATTCCTTTCAAGATATATTAAATGACTATGATACCTTAATATATGGTTCTTATTTTAATGAACTCATAGATATTGCAATAGAAGAAGGTGAAAGTCATCCCATATTTATAGATTTAGTGAAATGCTTTTATCTTATGAGAAACAAGGCTATAGACTTAGATCTTTTAGCAAGAGCCTTTGAAGTTAAAGTTTTAAAGGCTACAGGCTATGGTATATCTTTAGAAAACTGTGCCCTATGTGGAAATAAGATAAATACCGCAGACTATATTTCTTTTCAGTTCTATGGTGGAATTTGTAACCAGTGTGAAAAACAATATGGTACGAAAGTATCTGCTGCCACATATAATGGATTAAAGTTTCTAAGTAAAGTGGAGCTGGAGAAGGTAGGAAGACTTAATTTAGATATGAATACAAAGGAACAAATAGGAAAAATCCTAGAAACCTTTATAAGTCTAAATTATAGAAAAAAACCTAATAGTCTATCCTTACTTAAAAAGTTTTAGTATATAAGTGATATAATATACTTAAGTATTAAATATTGCTAGGGAGGAAATATTTATGGATGAAGCTACATTAAAAAAGATAAATATATTAAAAGAAAGAGCTAATCTATCTGAAGAAGAAGCTAAGGACTTATTAGAAAGGTTCAATGGGGACTTAATCGAAGCATTAATTCACTGTGAAAGAGAAAAACAAAAGGATAATAGAAATTTCAATGAGAAAATTTCTCAAAGTGAATTTGTAACCTATATAAAAGAGCTGATAAAAGCTGGTAATGTTTCTAGAATTATCATCAGAAAGGATGATTCTATCCTAGTGAATATTCCTGTAAATGCAGGAATTGTGGTGGGTATAGCATTATTATTGCAACCTGTATTAATAGTTTTAGGAGCTGCTACTGCAGTATTTAGTGATTTAGAAATAGATATAATTAAAGAAGATGGAACTGTAGAAGTAGTTAATAAAATTGTAAAGAGCACTATGGAAACAACTGCAAAGAAAGCTACAGAAGTAACCCATGATCTAAAAGAGATCTTCTCTGAAACCTCAGGAAAGATTAAAGAAAAAATTTCTGAAGCAAAGAATAATATGAAAAGATAACATAAATTAAAGATGGGTATATACTCATCTTTTTTAATTTAGAATAAAATTTACCCGAGAATTAACAAAATATTTTAAAAATTTTTAGAGAAAGTTGCAAATTAAATAAATCTCTTATACAATATAATAGAAAATAACTTAAAAATAACACTTAATCACCCCAATGTGTGATATAATTAAAATCATAGAATTTGGAGTGAATAATAGAATTTTGAAAGGTGGCGAATTGTCATTAAACTCTCGCTTAGACAGGAACAAATAATAGAATTAGTTAAAGAAAATGAACCAATAACCAGTGAAGCTATCGCAAAAGAGTTAGGGCTTACGCGATCCGCCATAAGACCAGACTTATCTATATTGACTATGACTGGTATACTTCAAGCAAGACCTAAAGTTGGATATGTGTGTGTTAAAAATTCAAATAAAGGACCTAAAAACAGTGAAATTAGAAATATAAAGGTTAAGGATGTAATGTCTGAACCTGTTTTAGTAAAGGAAGACACACCTGTTTATGAGGCCATTCTGACACTATTTTTAAATGACACAGGAACTTTATTCATTGAAAATGAAGGAGCACTATTAGGTGCTGTATCTAGAAAAGACTTTATAAAGATGGCTATGGGAACAGCTGATATGCATAGAGTACCCGTTGGAATTATCATGACTAGAATGCCGAATATTGTTAGTGTATCAGAGGAAGATTCAGCCTTTGATGCTGCAAAAAAAATAATTGAGCATCAGGTAGATTCCTTACCTGTTGTAAGACTAGAACTTTTAAGGGGAAAAGAAGTTCCGAAAATTGTAGGAAAAATATCTAAGACAACAATTTCTATGGTATTTGTAAAATTGGGTGAAAATGAATAATTTTATTCATTTGACTATATAACTATAATTTAAGAGTTAAGGGGTTGTATAACATGGAAAAGAAAAAATATGTGTACCTTTTTAATGAAGGCAACGGCGGCATGAAAAATTTACTAGGTGGAAAGGGTGCAAACCTTGCAGAAATGACAAACATAGGAATTCCAGTGCCACAAGGCTTCACAGTAACAACTGAAGCTTGTAATAAATACTATGATGATGGAAAGAAAATTGCAGAAGAAATCGTTGAGGAAATTCATGAAAAAATGACTGAACTTGAAAAACTTACAGGTAAAAAGTTTGGAAGTTTAGAAAATCCACTATTGGTTTCAGTAAGATCTGGTGCTAGAGCATCTATGCCTGGAATGATGGATACTATCCTTAATCTAGGATTAAACGATGAAACCGTTGAAGTAATGGCTAATAAAACAAACAATCCTAGATTTGCATACGATTCATACAGAAGATTCATTCAAATGTTTGCTGATGTAGTTATGGAAGTAGAAAAGAGAAACTTTGAAGATATCATGGATGAAATGAAGGCTGCTAGAGGCGTAAAACTTGATACAGAATTAAATGCAGAAGACTTAAAAGAATTAGTAGCTAAATTTAAAGCTTACTACAAAGAAGCTAAGGGCGAAGAATTCCCAAGCGACCCTACAGAGCAATTAATAGCTTCTATCACTGCTGTATTTAGATCTTGGAACAATCCTAGAGCTATAGTATACAGAAGAATGAACGATATTCCTGGTAGTTGGGGAACTGCAGTAAACGTTCAAGAAATGGTATTTGGAAATAAAGGAAATACTTCTGGTACAGGGGTTGCATTCTCAAGAAACCCATCTACAGGAGAAAAGAAAATATTTGCTGAATACTTAATGAATGCTCAAGGAGAAGATGTTGTTGCTGGTATCAGAACACCTCAAAAAATAGAGCAATTAGAACAAGAAAATCCAGAAGTGTATAAACAATTTATGGATATTGTAAACACTTTAGAAAACCATTACAGAGATATGCAAGATATGGAGTTCACTATAGAAGAAGGTAAGCTTTACTTCCTACAAACAAGAAACGGTAAGAGAACAGCTCAAGCTGCCCTTAAAATAGCTGTTGACCTTGTAGAAGAGAAAATGCTTACTAAAGAAGAAGCAATTCTTAAAGTTGAACCAAAACAATTAGATACATTATTACACCCTGCCTTTGATTCATCAGCACTTAAGGCTGCAGCAGTTATAGCTAAAGGACTTCCAGCATCTCCAGGTGCTGCTTGTGGTAAAGTTTACTTCACTGCAGAAGATGCAAAAGCTGCCCATGAAAATGGTGAAAAGGTAGTTTTAGTTAGACTTGAAACTTCACCAGAAGATATTGAAGGTATGATTGCATCTGAAGGTATATTAACAGTAAGAGGTGGAATGACTTCTCACGCAGCTGTTGTTGCTAGAGGAATGGGAACATGTTGTGTTGCTGGTTGTGGTGACTTAACAGTAAATGAAGGAAATAAGACCTTTGCAGTAGGTGGAGTTACTTATAAAGAAGGAGACTACATCTCAATAGATGGAAGTACAGGAAATGTATATGCAGGACAAATTAAAACTGTAGATCCTGAAATAAGTGGATATTTTGGAACATTCATGGCATGGGCTGATGAACTAAGAACCTTGAAGGTAAGAACTAATGCTGATAATCCAAGAGATACAGCTCAAGCAGTTAAATTCGGAGCAGAAGGAATAGGACTTTGTAGAACAGAGCACATGTTCTTTGAAGGCGAGAGAATCATGGCTATAAGACAAATGATCGTTGCTAAGGATGAAGCTACAAGAAGAGCAGCTCTAGAAAAATTATTACCAATGCAAAAGGGTGACTTTATAGGAATCTACGAGGAGTTACAAGATAGACCAGCTACTATAAGATTCTTAGATCCACCACTACACGAGTTCCTTCCTCATGAAGATGATGAAATAGTAGAATTAGCTAAAGAACTTGGAATTACTTTTGAAGATCTAAAAAATACTGTTGAATCATTACATGAGTTCAACCCAATGATGGGTCACAGAGGTTGCAGACTTGCAGTTTCTTACCCAGAAATAGCTGAAATGCAAACAAGAGCAGTAATAGAAGCTGCTATAGATGTTAAAATTAGAAAAGGTTATGATATAGTACCTGAAATCATGATACCATTAATTGGAGAAGTAAAAGAGCTTAAGTATGTTAAAAACATAGTTACAGAAACAGCTGATAAAATCATAAAAGAATCAGGCATAGATATGAAGTACATGGTAGGAACAATGATAGAAATTCCAAGAGCTGCTTTAACTGCTGATGAAATAGCTAAAGAAGCTGAGTTCTTCTCTTTTGGAACTAATGATTTAACACAAATGACCTTTGGATTCTCAAGAGATGACGCTGGAAACTTCTTGAAACACTACTATGACAAGAGCATATATGAATCTGATCCATTTGCAAGATTAGACCAAGTTGGAGTTGGAAAACTTGTTAAGATGGCTGCTGACCTAGGAAAATCTACTAGACCAGACATCAAACTTGGAATATGTGGAGAGCACGGTGGAGATCCATCTTCCGTTGAATTCTGCCACGAAGTAGGATTAAACTATGTATCATGCTCACCATTCAGAGTTCCAGTAGCAAGACTTGCAGCTGCTCAAGCTGAAGTTAAAAATCCAAGAAAAAAATGCTGCTGTGGATGCAAATAAAATAGAAAATAATAATTAACAAAGAGGCTATCTGAAAAGAATTAAAATATTTTCAGATAACCTCTTTATATATCTTTAAGAGTCTTATTTAAAGGAAATTTTGGTGCTAAATTTATTTTCAATATAATCCAGTAGTTTATAACTGAAATCAATATGGATATCATTGTGGATTACAGCTTTATTAAGAAGATTAATAAAAGCTTTTTTATTGCATTTTGATATATTTTTATAGTAATCCCTAGATAATTTCCAATATTTCTGTGGGAAGGCTAAGTAGGCAAGGATATATTTATAATCATCAAAGGTCAAAGGGTGACTGCTCTCATATTCCTGTAAAAAGTTTATGGCTAAATCTCCGTTCCAGCAAGTGTTTTCTCTTCTCATAAGCCTCCTTAAACAATAAGAAATATCAAAGGCTGAATAGTCGTATCTACATTTATCAAAGTCTATAACGTAAATTTTACCCTGATTTACAATAAGATTTTTACTTACGTAATCATTGTGACAAATGGATATGGATAAGTTGTCATAGTCTATAGTATTGGCTACATTAGTTGATAAATTTGCTAGGCACATGCTGTTAGTAAAACTAACTCTATATATTTTAGAAAAATAATCTTTATACTTTAATGCTAGATTCTCATTTTTAACAAGTTGAACAGTATGTTTATTTAAAGAGTCTGTAAGATTGGTGAAACCTTCCTTATGTTTACTACCTAAAATTGGGGAGAATCCTAAAGAAGTCTCATGAATTTGTCCTAAATTTCTACTTGCCATATTTACATTATTTATATCATCAAAATCGCATTTATCCCCTTGAATCCAATCTGTGAGAATAAATAACATATCATTATACCTTACATATCTTCCGTGATTAGTAGTAGATAGTATTCTAGGTACATTTATATTATTACGATATAACCATTCTATGGCTGAATAAATAAAAAGCAGTTCATCTACATCATAATATACTTTTTTCAAACAATACTCATGGGAATCACTTTCTATTTTATATACAGCTCTTTGCTTATCTGTATCCTTAAACTTCACCTGATATATACTGCAGTTACTAGATAAATTATAATAAGGTAATACATTTTTCTTAATATTACTTGGCGATAGTAAATTTGAACTAGAACTATCTGCTATTGCGTTACTCATTGTACTTCTCTCCTTAAAAATACTATAAGATAATACTAAATATCTCTACTATAATTATATTTATGTAAAATTTATGATAAATATATCAACTCCTTGAAATATTAAAAAAATTTTTATGGTCCATTAAAGGAATATTCATGGATAGTAAAGAAACTATATACATAATAAAGAAATTATATACATACATGATATAGTTATTAAATATAATAAATAGGGATTAAATTTAATATTTTAAATATATAGAATACTTAAAGGTTGTAGAAATAAAACAATAGTTTATGTTATAATATAAAAGTTTTTATAAGCTAAATTTAAACATCTAAGCATAACTTTAAGTATTCAATAAGAAATAAAGGTAGGTGCAATGATGAATATTAGGGAAAACATAGAAAAGAGAGAAGAGTATAGTATAATACCACAAGGCTCAAAATCTAAAAACTCTATGGGGAGGGCTAGAAGCGAAGAATTAGATGAAGTTAGAACTGCCTATATGATTGACCGAGATAGAATAATACACTGTAAATCCTTCAGGAGGCTAAAGAGAAAGACTCAAGTATATATTAAAACCTGGAGCGACCACTATAGAACCAGGCTTACCCATACCTTGGAAGTGGCGCAAATTGCTAGAACTATAGGTAGAGGCATAGGACTAAATGAAGACTTAATAGAAGCCATAGCTCTAGGTCATGATATTGGACATGTTGCCTTTGCTCACAGTGGAGAAGAAGTGCTTAATGAATTACTTACCAATGGTTTTAGCCATAACCAAAATAGTGTTAGGGTATTAACATATATAGAGAATAATGGACAAGGGTTAAATTTATCAAAGGAGGTATTGGACGGAATACTATATCATAGTGGTTTTTCTAATAACAGTAGCAAGGCTTTTACCTTAGAGGGTCAAGTAGTAAAGTATAGCGATAAAATAGCTTATGTAAATCATGACATTGATGACTCCCTAAGAGCAGGAATTTTATCTATGGAGGATATACCAAAGGATATACTTGAGATTTTAGGGAATACTCATGGAGAGAGAGTAGATACCTTAGTTAAAGACTGTATCTATAGAACAAAAAGCAATATAGATTCCAATGATATTCAAGTGTCATTATCTAAAGCTATAGATTATAACTTTAAAAAGCTTAGAGATTTTATGTTTAAAGAAGTCTATAATGGAGAGTTTCTAAAAGAAGAAAGGGATAAAGCTAGGTTTATTCTTATTCAGCTTTATAAATATTTTTATTTTCATGAAGAAAAGCTACCTGAATTTTACAAGTCCATAGCCAAGGAAGAAGGACTTAATCAAGGTGTTGCTGATTACATAGCAGGAATGAGTGATGAATACTGTATAGATCTGTTTAAGGACATATATATACCTAGTTAAGGATATTTATTTAAAGTAATGATTTTATCTATATAAATATTTAAATAAAGTAACTCTTTATGAAGGAAAACTATATCTTATAAAGAATATATATATAACAAACAATACAATTATATTACAAAAAACTTTTTTAAAAAAAAGGATTTAAGAGATATATGTCGAATTATAAGAGCTAGGAATTTGTACGTAAAGTTAAATTCTTTTAGACTTAATGAATAATATATTTAGTAGGTTTCTTTAAGTTTAGAATCACTTGAGAGTGAGGTGAGTTAATAATGTTTTCTGAAGAAATAATACAAAAAATAAAAGAGGAAAATGATATAGTGGATATCGTTTCAGAGGTAGTAACCTTAAAAAAAACGGGGAAAAATTATTTAGGAAGATGTCCATTTCACAATGAAAAAACACCTTCATTTACTGTATCAAGTGAAAAACAAATTTATAAATGCTTTGGATGCGGAGAGGCTGGTAATGTAATAAGTTTTGTTATGAAAACTAGGAACATGGCTTTCCCAGAAGCAGTAAAACTTCTTGGAGAAAAGGTAGGCATTGTAGTAGATGATGCAGATTCACCAGGTAAAAGTTCAGCAACTAATGAAAAATTTAAGCGAATGTATGATATAAACGTACAAGCGGCCAGATATTTTTATACTAATTTAAAAAGATTTAAGGCTCCTTATGAATACCTAAAGGGAAGAGGTATAACAGATGAAACTATTAAAAAGTTTGGTATTGGTTTTTCACTAGACAATTGGCAGGGAATACGTTCCTATTTAAAACAAAGAGGCTTTAGTGAAGAAGAAATATTAGAACTAGGACTTACTACAAAAAATGAAAAGGGAAATATATATGATAGATTTAGAAATAGAATTATATTTCCTGTATTTAATGTCAGTGGTAGGGTAATAGGCTTTGGTGGAAGGGTTTTAGATGATTCTAAACCCAAATATTTAAACTCTCCCGAAACCCCAATATTTCATAAAGGAACAAATCTTTATGGATTAAATTTAGCAATAAAGAATAATCCAGCTAGAACAGTTATCATGGTTGAAGGTTACATGGATGTAATCTCTCTTTCCCAACAAGGAGTAACAAATGTAGTTGCCACCCTAGGAACTGCATTAACAGAAGGTCAATGTAAATTATTAAAGAGATATATTGATACTGTAATAGTATCCTTTGATTCAGATGTAGCAGGTCAAAATGCTACTATAAGAGGCTTAGAAATATTACAAAAATCTGGATTTGACCTTAAAATTCTTCAAATCCCTAGTGGAAAAGACCCCGATGAATTTATTAGATCCTACGGCAGGGAAAAATTTCTAAATCTAGTAGACGGGGCTCTACCAATTATAGATTTTAAACTAAGGATGGCAGAAAAGGGAATTGACTTTTCAAAACAAGAAATGGTGATTAAATATCTAAAGAGAGTAGTTAGCGTGCTAAAGGACCTTGATCCACTAGAAAAAGCTGTATATATTAAGCAAGTTTCAGAGAAGAGTGGCATAGGTGAAGAAGCTATAATGGAGTCCTTAGATAAAAATCCCAATAAATCTATAGAAAATAGTAAAAATCATAATATAAATAGGAAGTTTGGGCAAAAATTATATTTAGAGCCTGGGTTTGTTAGGGCTGAAAGAACGGTATTAAGCCTTGCCCTTGATAAAAGGCTAAGTGATAAAATATTTAGTAATGTAAGTGAAGATGACCTTATTTTAAAGGCACATAAAGTAATTTATACAATCATTAAAGAAAATAATATGTGCTCTAAGGAAGAATTGATAAAGATTATTAACCTGCAAACTATGCAGGATAGTGAATTCACAAAGGAATGGATAAAAATTCAAGAATATAAAGTTGATATAGATGAAGGATCCATAGACAAAATGGTAAGTGACTGCGTGAATAACATAAAAAAATACAAGTTAGAGGAGTCAAGAAAGAAAATTATGGATAAAATTAGAAAGTGTGAGTCTGAAGGGTTGGTTGAGGAAACTTTGATGTTAGCTAGAGAGCTTATGGATATACAAAAGGAAATGGGAAAACTATAGAAGAGAGGAGGTAATGGAATGAAGGACAAAGCAGGAAAAGTTGCTATAGTAAAGAAATTAGTAGAAAAGGGTAAGAAAAAAGGGAATTTAACTTATAAAGAGATAATGGAAGAAGTAGAAGGTGTAGAACTAACTCCAGAGCAAATAGAAAAGATTTATGAAGTTCTAGAATCTATGGGTATAGACGTTATAGGTTTAGAGCCAGAAGTTGAGGATGAAGAAGAAGTAGAAATAGAGGTTGACATAACAATTCCAGAAGGAATTGCCATAGATGATCCAGTTAGAATGTACCTTAAAGAAATTGGTAAGGTGCCTCTATTATCAGCTGAAGAAGAGATGAGACTTGCTAAGCTTATAGAAAATGGTGATGAATATGCTAAAAAGAAATTAGCAGAAGCAAACCTTAGATTAGTTGTAAGTATTGCTAAAAGATATGTTGGTCGTGGTATGTTATTTTTAGATTTGATTCAAGAAGGTAATTTAGGACTTATAAAAGCTGTAGAAAAGTTTGACTACAGTAAGGGATTTAAATTCAGTACCTATGCTACATGGTGGATTAGACAGGCGATTACAAGAGCTATTGCAGACCAGGCTAGAACTATTAGAATACCAGTACACATGGTAGAAACTATTAATAAGTTAATTAGAGTATCAAGGCAGCTTCTTCAAGAATTAGGAAGAGAGCCATTACCAGAAGAAATTGCAAAACATATGGATATGAGCGTAGATAAAGTTAGAGAAATAATGAAAATTGCTCAAGAACCTGTATCTTTAGAAACACCTATAGGTGAAGAAGAAGATTCTCATCTTGGAGATTTTATTCCTGATGATGATGCCCTTGCTCCAGCAGAAGCAGCAGCTTTCACCATGTTAAAGGAACAATTAATAAGTCAACTTAGAACTTTAACTCCAAGGGAAGAAAAGGTGTTAAGACTTAGATTTGGTCTTGATGACGGAAGAGCTAGAACTCTTGAGGAAGTTGGAAAAGAGTTCAATGTAACAAGAGAAAGAATTAGACAGATTGAAGCGAAGGCGTTAAGAAAGTTAAGACATCCAAGTAGAAGTAAAAAACTTAAGGATTATTTAGATTAGTGAGGGGCTGTCTTTTGGCAGCTCCTTTGTTATATATACAAAATTTGTAATAGACAAAATCCCTTAGTATAATATAAAATAAAAGTATACACAATTTATAAGGAGGTAATCCATGAATAGTTTCAATAGCAATAAGAAACTAGAAATAATTCCAACTATATTCACTTTTGTTATGTTTAATGTAATAGGGGTTGGGTCTGCCTATGTTCTAGATTCCTATCTTATGTTGAGTTTAATAAGAGTAATGTTGGTCATTTGTAATATATTCTACTTATATCATATTGGAGTATGGTTAACTGTAAAGTATGAAATAACAAATAGTGAAGTGAGAATAAATGCGCTGGGAGGACTTAAAAAAGTAATTTTACCTTTAAGTGATGTAGAATGCTACACTGTGGAAAAGGGAAAAATAAGAGGTATAAGCCTTTCAGGTATATCCTCTAATAAATTTGCCATAGGAAGAATTGCAGTAAAAAATTTAGGAACCGCTAGAATGTTTGTAACAAGCGGAAGTAGTGTTATATATTTAAAAACTCAAGACATAAGCTATGCTGTGTCACCTAAGAACTCTGAAAAATTTCTAGAAATTTTAGAAGGCCTAGGTATTGAAGAAAAGACTTGGACAAAGAAATATAATAAGGTAAGTAGACTACATAAGGATAAAAAGTTTATGTA
This sequence comes from Clostridium sp. UBA4395, assembly GCF_002390995.1. Lineage (NCBI taxonomy): Bacteria > Bacillati > Bacillota > Clostridia > Eubacteriales > Clostridiaceae > Clostridium > Clostridium sp. UBA4395. The sequence continues at coordinate 1,939 of NZ_DGRF01000048.1, read as the reverse complement.
TCCATTGATTTTAACTAGTACAATAATTTTATTTACAACTTTTTTTCCAATGGTTTTATATATACTAAATAAACTTCCAGATGTAATGCCATTAGTTATTAACGTGTCCAAAGAAGCGGGAGAAGTAGGTACAGACAAGCAATTTGCTTTTGCCCAGATGCTCTATGGTCTATTAAATATGGCAGTGATGTTCTGTATGTATTATGCAGCTCACTTTTGTGCAAAATATGATAAAAAGTCTGCCTATAGGTATATCTATATTTCACTTTTAGTGGCAATAGTATTCCTATATATTCAAATGAGACTTATTCTGACTGTTATATAGATAAGGTGTTAGGTGAAATATGATAATTAGCAAAAGATTAAAGTTAATAAGTGATTTAATCACAGGGGTTAAATCCATGGTAGATGTAGGAACAGACCATGGATATGTACCCATAGAACTTTTAAAAAGAAATAAAATAGACTTTGCCATAGCTAGTGATATTAATAAAGGTCCCGTGGAAAAGGCTAAAAAAAATGTTAGAGATAATAATTTGCAACATAAGATACAATGTAGACTTGGAGGAGGACTTACAACTGTAACTCCTAGGGAAGTAGAGGCAGCTGTAATTGCCGGTATGGGAGGAAACTTAATAAGAGATATCCTAGAGGAGAGTAAGGCTGTCTTTAAAGAGTTAGACTATATTATAGTTCAGCCAGTACAAAATCCAGAAGTCTTAAGGGAATATATTTATACCTCAGGGTGTAACATCCTAGATGAGTGGATAATATACGATGAAGAAAAATACTATGAAATTATGAAGATATCCTGGGGAGATAAGCCTAAAGTTATTGAGCCTATTTTTTATGAAATAAGTAAGCTGCTTTTAGGTAAGAAAGATAATACCTATAGGGAATATTTAAATTATAAGTTAGAAAAGTATTTAAGAATCCATGAAGAACTTAAGGGTGACACAGAAAATTCAAGAAAAAGAAAGTTGGAGTTATGGGATAAAATTCAAAGTATAAAGGGCTTTTTGCTTGAGTAAATGGGTGGAGGTATATTTTTATGGTAAAAATAAATGAAATTATTAATATAATGGAGGGCCTTGCGCCATTAAACTTAAAAGAGAGCTACGATAACGTTGGGTTTATGGTTGGAGATAGAGAAAGGGAAGTAACAAAGGTCCTAGTTGCTCTAGATTGCACCATAAAGGTCATAGAGGAAGCAAAGGAACTAGGAGCTCAACTTATTTTAACTCATCATCCATTGCTGTTTATAAAGCCTAAAACCATAACCACAGATAGTCTCCAAGGTAAAAAGCTAATGAAGTTAATAGAAAATGGTATAGCCCTATATTCTAGTCATACTAATTGGGATGCTGTAAAGGGTGGCTTAAATGATGAATTTGTAAAGATTCTTGGCTTTCAAGAAAGTAAAATCATTGAAGTTTCTCCATCAAATCCTACAGCAGGAGTGGGAAGAATAGTTCAGCTAAAGGAAGAGACTACCCTAGAGGGAATAATAAAGGGCATTAAAGATAAATTAAAAATACAAAATTTAAGATATTCCGGGGAATTAAATAAAAAAGTAAGAACCATAGCTTTAGTTAATGGAAGTGGAGAAGATTACTTGCAGCAATCCTATGAACTAGGTGCTGAACTATTAATCACAGGGGATACTACCTATCACTTTGTATCTGACTATGAAGAGGTGGGACTCTCTGTAATAGATATAGGACATTTTAATTCAGAATGGCCCCTTGTAATTAGTTTATCAGAAAAGATTAAAAGAGTATTAGAGCCTAGGGGTGTGGAGGTTATTTTATCAAAAGCTACTAGGGATCCCTATAATTTTATTTAATTAATACTAGCTCTAATACTCCCATAAAAACAGCCTGAATAGAGGGGGAAACGCTGAAACCTGCACTACGCCAACAACTTCCTCTTTATTCTT